>JAFGQD010000151.1 GCA_016935875.1 Deltaproteobacteria bacterium | reverse complement strand
TATCAACTTCCAATAGATTCATTATCAACCTCCTGCCAAACGTGGTCCATAATATACATCCATATCTTACATATACGATATAACGTAAGATACCGTTGCTGACAAGAAAGAAATCGGGGCGTTGGCCATCTCTTATTGTCGAGCCATACCTCAGCTGATCAATATCAAAAATCCATAGATTGCCGGATGAACCATACTTCTTACACTATGCAATCTAGGAATTTATTTTTTATCTTGACTATAGGGACAGGCTTGGAATAAGACAAATTTATATTTTCTGCAATTGAGGGCTGTAATTTTCTGAAGCCCGTATTGGTAGAGAGTGAATACGGTGATTTTATCCATTTGATGTTGCCGAATTATTTAAAGAATACATGAGGATACAGTATGTACAAGATAGCGGTTATTCCAGGTGACGGAATCGGTAAAGAAGTAATACTAGAGGGGATACGGGTGCTCGATGCAGCCGGCAAGAGATTCGGATTTTCTTTTGAGTGGCAGACATTCCCGTGGGGATGCGACTATTACGTTGCAAACGGAGAGATGATGCCGTCTGACGGAATAGAACAATTAAGGTCATATGATGCCATATTTCTGGGCGCCGTGGGTACTCCCGGTGTTCCGGATCATGTATCGCTCTGGGGACTTCTCATTCCGATCCGACGAGAATTCAGACAATACGTAAATCTGCGGCCGGTGAGATTGTTACGGGGAATAACGAGTCCCCTGAGAAATAAAGCAGCCGGTGACATTGATTTTTATGTCATCAGAGAAAACAACGAAGGTGAATATTCAAACATCGGCGGCAGGATGTATACAGGTACAGAGGAAGAATTTGTTGTTCAGGAATCAGTCTTTACTCGAAAAGGTGTGGAACGGATACAGCGGTTTGGTTACGAACTGGCGAAAAAACTGAACAGGAAACATCTCACTTCGGCTACAAAATCGAATGGAATCGTCTTTACGATGCCCTTCTGGGATGAAATATTTGCGAAACTCTCTTCGGCCTATCCCGATGTTGAAACGGATCAATTTCACGTTGATGCCCTGTGTGCCAGAGTTGTTCTCCAACCGGAATTTTTCGATATTATCGTTGCAAGCAATTTGTTCGGCGATATTATTTCCGACCTCGGACCGGCTGTGGCCGGGAGTCTCGGCATTGCCGCTTCGGCCAATCTGAATCCAGAAAGAGAGTATCCCTCAATGTTTGAACCGGTTCATGGTTCAGCCCCTGACATCGCGGGAAAGGGAATCGCCAATCCCATCGGTCAGATATGGTCGGGTGCCATGATGCTTGAACATCTTGGCCAGCCGGAAGCGGCCCGTGTTATTGAAGAGGCAATAGAAACTGCCATCGATGATCGCAATGTTAAAACACCCGATCTTGGTGGCACGGCAACAACCGAGGAATTGGGGAAAACAATCGCGGAGATCGTGGCCGGCTAAAAAACAAAAAAGGACTGAAGGCTATGAAGATAGCTCAGGTGGAAGCCATCCCCATCAAGCAGGAGTTGAAAGAGCCGTTTGGTAACGCCCAGGGGTGGACGACTGCCCGCCAATATCTCATTGTCAGGATAACGGCAGACGACGGGACTGTGGGGTATGGTGAATGCTGGGGGCCCATAGCCGGCAACCATCGTGTTGTCACAGATATCATTACACCCATGCTACTGGGCGCAGACCCTCTGGATACCACCGTCCTCTGGGAAAAGATTCATTTCAAACTGCGCTGGGCCTATCATTCATTTGCCCCCTATTCCGCTCTCAGCGGCGTCGATATTGCCCTCTGGGATCTTAAGGGAAGACTTCTCGAACTTCCTATCCATACATTGCTGGGCGGTTCCTTTCGTGACAAGGTCCTTGCCTATGCTACGGGACATTACTTTCGAAACGTCGATACTATCGAGCAGCAGATAGCTATTATTGAAGAAGAAGCCGCATCGAATCTCTCAAAGGGGTTCAAAATGCTGAAATTAAAAATCGGCCTTGCACTTCTCGGATGGGGAACAAGGGAAGACATCCGCCTGATGGAAGCCTTCAGGCGCACGGTCGGCGACGATATTGATTTCATGATTGACGCCAACTGTGCCTATGCCATCCCGGAAGCACTCGAAGTGGGCCGTGCCTGTGAACGACTGGGTATATACTGGTTCGAAGAACCCGTTCCGCCTCATGATTACGACGGATATGCCTACTTGAGCAGCAAACTTGATGTACCCATTGCCGGAGGTGAGGGATGGGCTCTGGTAAGCGAATTTAATGAAATCTTCAGGCGCCGGGCCGTAAGCTATGCCCAACCCGACGTCTGCTCCGCCGGTGGCATAACGGAAGTTCAGAAAATATCGGCTCTGGCACAGGCGCTGAACATCGACTGTATCCCCCACGCCTGGGGAACACCGATCGCCATCGCGTCCTCACTGCATGTCCTGGCGAATAAACCGGGGAAGGCCCTCTTGGAATTCGATCAGTCCGACAATCCCATTCGGGACCACCTCATAACAGAACCGTTTCGTCTTGAAGGCCCCTGCGTTCGGGTGCCTACCGGACCCGGTCTCGGCATAACGATTGACGAAAAGATGCTTGATAAGTTCAGAATTGATGTGTAAAGAGAATAATACTCAAAACGACATGACATCTGAGAAAGGAGGTGAAACTGACAGATATTGGTTTCAATAACCTCGGTATAATCGTATTTCAATTAATTATTGAATTGAAAGGAGAAAAAGTAAATGAAGAAATACAACGTTATAATCTTCTTGATGGTCGTACTGGTTGGAATGACCTTTACGTCGGCAGCATTAGCCGAATTTCCCGATAAGCCGCTCACGTATGTGATCTGCTTTGATGCCGGGGGCGAATCCGATATCACGGCACGAATTCAACAGCAATCCCTTGAAAAAGTTCTCGGTGTGCCGGTTGTGGTGGTCTATAAAAAAGGTGGCGGCGGCGCCGTGGGATGGTCAGATTTGATGCGTGCCAAGCCTGATGGCTACACCGTCTACGGAACCAACCTGCCCCATACGATCGTACAGCCGATGACACGGGGAAATGCGGGGTATGAAACGGAAAAGATAGAGAATATATACATGTTTGAATTCACACCCGACATTCTGGCAGTAAGCGTTGACAGTGAAATTAAAACAGTGGATGATTTTATCAAATACGCCAAAGCGAACCCCGGGGTCAGTGTGGGTGGCAGCGGTCAACCGTCTGCAAACAGTCTCGGCTGTGAAGCCTTTGGTAAGCTAACCGGCCTCAAGCTTACCTATATCTCATTTACCGGCTCGGGAACAGCCGTACCCGCACTTCTGGGTGGCCATGTCAAGGCACTGATGACCTATACGTCCATGGCAGCCCAATACCCTGATAAGATCCGTCCGATTGCGGTAGCAGCAGACAAGAGAGCACAAGCCCTTCCCAACGTACCCACCTTTAAAGAACTGGGGTATGAGTTCGTTGAAGGGGCATACCGGGGAGTCGCCGTTCCTCCAGGAACACCGAAAGAGATAAAAATGAAACTGGAGCAGGCCTTTGAAAAGGTCAATTATGATCCTGTCGTCATCAAGAAAATGGAAGACCTCGGGTTCATCATGGAATATTACGGCGAAGACGCATCCAGAGCACTCGTTACGAAACTGACAGATTATTATGGACAGCTGCTGAAAGATCTGGGTTTGCTGAAAAAATAACATTCATAGAGGAGTCGGAACGTGCTCGACGCTATCGTTGCTTCTTTCGGTAACATCTTTACGGTAAAAGTTATTCTCATGATCATTGCCGGTCTGTTCGGCGGTCTCATGGCAGGAGCGTTACCGGGGCTGACCGCCACAATGGCGGTCGCCCTCCTCGTTCCATTTACGTTCACCATGAATCCCACGGAAGGACTGATCGTTCTGGGGGCCATTTATATGGCATGTATTTACGGCGGTTCTTTCTCGGCAATCCTCGTCAATACACCGGGCACACCATCATCGATCGGAACCACGTTCGACGGATACCCCATGGCAAAGAGAGGAGAGGGCGAACGGGCAATTCTCATCGCCACCTTTTCCTCCGCCTACGGTGGAGTCATCGGTGTTCTTTTTCTCCTCTTTCTCGCTCCGCCACTCGCGAGCGTTGCCCTGAAGTTCGGCCCGCCCGCATACTTCTGGATGGCGGTTTTCGGGATTACGATTATATCATCACTCGCATCGAAATCTATTCTGAAGGGATTTATCGGCGGTGCCATAGGTCTCTTAATCAGCACGATCGGCATTGCCCCGATCGGCGGAGATGTCAGATTTACAGCTGGTTTCCCTCAATTCCAGGGAGGAATCGAACTCATTGTGGCATTGATCGGTTTTTTCTGTATCCCCGAAGCACTGACCATGATCAGTAATCGAACACAGAAATTTCACCTCACAGAGGCGAAGCATAAAGGCGGTATACTATTCAAAACCTTTCTTGAGGTTATGAAACGACAGGGCAATCTTCTGCGATCATCAATTCTGGGTACCATTGTGGGGATCCTTCCGGGTGCCGGCGGCAGTGTGGCAAACCTTGTCGCCTACAACGAAGCGCTCCGCGTTTCAAAAACACCGGAAAAGTTCGGTACCGGAATCCCTGACGGCATCATCGCCACTGAATCCTCGAATAATGCCGTTGTCGGCGGAGGCATGATACCCTTGGTGACCCTCGGCATTCCCGGGGCTCCCCCCGATGCCATCCTCTACGGTGTACTTCTTCTGCACGGGCTCAGGCCCGGTCCTGAATTATTCACGACCCACTCCGAAGTGGTGTATACATTTATCATGTCTCTCTTTGTGGCGACTATTCTTATGATCCCTGTGGGTATCATTTCAGGACGACTCCTGCATCGAACCGTTGTCCGGCTTCCTATTCGTTTTCTCGCCCCCATAATCTTTTTTCTCACGATTATCGGATCATACTCAATCCGAAACAATGTCACCGATATATATATCATGCTCACACTCGGTGTTCTGGGATATATCCTGAAACGTCTCGATTTTCATCCAGGACCCATCACGTTGGGCTTGATTCTCGGCCCCATCGGGGAAACCGGATTCGTCCAGGCACTTTTAATGGGTCAGGTCCTGCCCAACAAATGGATGATCTTTTTTATCCACCCACTCTCCTGGGTACTGATCATACTGTCGCTGTTATCGCTGGGTTGGCCACTGTTAATGAAGAAATTTTCAAAGAGATGGAAAATAAAGGAGATGACGATAGATGAAAACTGATCGAATCGCATCAATCGTTTTTATTGTAACAGGACTGATCTTCTGGACACAGACAGGGGAATTGCAGTATAACTGTTCCATATTTCCCAGACTGCTGATTATATTTATGGTTTTCCTTTCAGCAGTTATGCTCATTCAAACGTTCCTGACCGCACCTCCGAAAACGGTACCTTTTCTACCGAAAAATCTGAGATATATCACTACATCAACAGCTGTGGCTTTTATCTGGATTTATCTTCTGAACATTCTTGGTTTTATCGTTTCGAGTGTCCTTTGTTTAACCGCACTTACGTTTTTCCTTGACCTCCAGAGACCGACCTTTATGCGTACGCTTTCAACAATCGCCGTCTATACCCTGATGGTTGGTGCCTTCTGGCTCATCTTTCATAATTTTTTACTGGTACCACTGCCGACGGGCTATCTTATTTGATAGTGACATGCGTTTAGCCGCCAGGAAAAACAAAAAACGAAGATCCATAAACCCTTCTTCCCACCCCATACAATTATTTTTTGTAACAAGCCCTAAAAGCCCTAAAGAAAAACGATCAAGATGCCGATAGAATATTTATTTAATGGCCGTGACCATCTTGTGGTACTTTGTTCTCTCATGCGGGCGAGAGATGGGACCGTGTGTTGGAGGTCCCTCTCGCGCCATAGATTGTAGTTATAGATTAAAGGACTCATATCTATGGACATACCGAACATATTGGTAGTTGATGACAGCGCAGTTTTTCGCCAGTTATTGCTCAAACAGCTCGATGAGTTCGGAAGTCGGGTTACCCAGGCAGAGGACGGCCAGCAAGGTCTTGAACGTGCTCTTTCAGAACCCTTTGACCTGATTATATCCGATGTCGAGATGCCTCGCATGAATGGATTCAAGTTCTGTAAAGAAATCAAAAATAATCCTACCACCAGAAATATCCCTGTTATTATGCTCAGTTCGCTGGACAGCGATACGGATATCGACAAAGGGTTCCAGGCCGGTGCGGCAGCCTACATATCGAAAGCTGAAGCAAACGGCGGACTCTGTTCGACCATTGAGAGGGTGCTCGAGAAATTCAAATCCAACCACAGGCACCTGATCCTTGTTGTCGATGACTCTCTGACGATACGGGCCTTAGTACAAAAAGGACTTGAGACGGCCGGATTTAAAGTCGCGATTGCGGAAAACGGCAAACAGGCCCTGGCGTTGATTGAAAAAAATCGCCCGAACCTCATTCTCAGCGATATCAACATGCCGGTGATGGACGGTATCGAATTGTGCAAAACTCTTCACACAACCACTGAACTGGCCAGCATTCCCTTCGTTACAATGAGTTCTAATAGTGATCGGAGTATTATGCGGCGCATGATGGAGTGGGGGGCATCGGCCTATCTCGTAAAGCCATTTAACCTTGAGCAGGTTGTCATTACGGTAGAAAAACTTTTGTCTGATCATTTTCTCATTGTCCTCAAAGACAAACAACGCCTTGAAGCCGAACGGTCCATGATGCTGGCAAGCATTACCAGCCTCATTGTTGCCCTTGAGGCTCGCGATCACTATACGCGGGGCCATTCAGAAGCGGTGGCAACGCTTGTTTCCGGCATGGCCGCCCAGATGAACATGAATCCCGATGAAATCGAATCGCTGGGCATTGCAGGCAGATTACACGATATTGGAAAGATCGGTGTGCCCGATAACATACTCCTCAAAGCGGGGCGTCTTACCGAGGCAGAAATGTCGATTGTCAGGCAGCATCCCAGCATCGGCGCGAGTATCCTTGGCTCAAACCCCAGTATCCGGGAACTTATCCCCGTTATTCGACACCACCATGAACGGTTTGATGGTAAAGGGTATCCGGATGGGCTCAAGGGGACTCAGATACCCCTCTGGGCACGCATGACGGCCGTCGCAGATACCTATCATGCCCTGACCAGTGATCGTTCCTACCGTAGAGGAATGTCTCAGGGCAAGACCCTCAGTATCATTGAGGATGTCAGAGGCACACAACTGTGTCCGGAGTGCGTTGACATCTTTATTGATTTCATTTTTGATTTTGTGGAGGAAGGCGTTGAAGGAGAGACGCCTCAGGGATCAAATCTTGCCTCGCATAAGAAAAAACAAGGGGTACAAACTGGCCGCATCCGCTTGGTTTCCTGATTTATAATCAAGAATTGACTACCATTTCACCGCGCGCTATACAGATTTTATTACGCAAAATCATACATGTCGACGAAGTATAACGGTATTTCGCCACTTCGAGAAGTTTTACCCGCTACTACTATCCTTAATTCACCCTCAGAATAATGAAAAACCCTCCTTAATCCTGTAATAACAAGGAGGAGGGAAAATGTTAGATACTTCCAGTTGAAGATTGCTGGTTAGGATAATTCGGATTTCGAAACACGCGGTCAGACAGCATATAATATTTGACAATATAGACATATATGCTATTTTAAATACTCAGAACATGGCGGGGATTTCTTTAACTCTTGAGACCTGAAGGAGGCCCAGCATGAAAGCAAAAAAAATTAAGGATCACATTTACTGGATGGGTTCTGTTGACTGGGATCGGCGCTTGTTCGACGCTCTTATCCCCCTCCCCGACGGAACGAGTTATAACTCCTATCTGATTGAAGGAAGCGAAAAGACTGTTTTGCTCGATTCAGTTGATCCTTCCATGGCCGGGGAACTCCTGTCAAAGCTGAAGGGTGTCTCACGAATCGATTACCTCATTTCGCACCATGCCGAGCAGGATCACTCCGGAACAATCCCGCTTATTCTTGAAAAATACCCCGACGCAAAGCTGATATCTACACCCAAGGCAAAGGGGATGCTTATCGATCTTCTCCGGATCCCCGATGAATCCTTCATAACCGTCGAAGACGGTGAGACCCTGTCGTTAGGTGACAAGACCCTGAAGTTTATCTATACACCCTGGGTTCACTGGCCTGAGACCATGGTAACCTATCTCGAAGAGGACAGGATTCTTTTCAGTTGTGACTTTTTCGGTTCCCATATTGCAACGAGCGATCTGTACGTTACCGATGAAGGGAGCGTTTACGGACCCGCCAAGCGCTACTTTGCCGAGATCATGATGCCTTTCCGGAACGTGATCGAAAAGAACCTGGAAAAGCTCGCGCTTTACGATATAGAAATGATCGCTCCGAGTCATGGACAGATATATCCACGGCCGGCATTTATTATTGATGCCTACCGTGAATGGATACTCGGCCCTCCTAAGAACACCGTGGTCCTGCCTTACGTATCAATGCACGAAAGCACGAAACGGATGGTCGATCATTTTGTATCAGCCCTTGTAGAAAGAAGCGTTCGTGTCGAACAGTTCAACCTGGAAGTAACCGATATCGGAAAACTCGCCATGGCCTTGGTTGACGCGGCTACAATCGTCATTGGAACCCCCACAATCCTGGCAGGCCCCCATCCTTACGCCGCTTATGCCGCATTTTTGGCAAATGCCCTTCGGCCCAAGACAAAATTCCTTTCCATTATCGGCTCGTATGGATGGGGAGGGAAAACGGTAGAAACACTCGCCGGAATGGTTCCCAATCTCAAGGTAGAGGTCATAGACCCCATCCTGTGCAAAGGAGTACCTTCAGAAGATGATTTTAAGGCCCTGGATGAACTGGCTGCCGCTATTGCTGAGAAGCACAAGAAGCTCCACCTTAATTGATGCGCTCGAAGAGCCCGGTCCGCACATACCTATTCACAAGAAAGGATAATCACTCATGAACGTACAAGCTCTGCACAAGATCAGTTACGGGATGTATATTTTGACATCAGGGAAAGACAACAAATTTAACGGCCAGATCGCAAACGCCGTTATCCAGGCAACCTCCGACCCTGCAACGATCTTGGTATGTGTAAATCATGAAAACCTGACACACGAATTCATAGAGAGCAGCAAAGTCTTTACCCTTTCGATCTTATCGGAAGATGCCCCGATGACCCTCATCGGCACGTTCGGATTTAAGTGCGGTCGGGATATCGACAAATTCAAGGATATCAAATTCAGAACAGGCCGTAATGGAGCTCCGATAGTCCTTGATTCCACCGCAGCTTTTTTGGAATGTGAGATGGTAAAGCAGATGGATATCGGCAGCCATACAATGTTCCTGGGCAAGGTCATAGACGGAGACATCCTGTCGGATAAAACCCCGATGACGTATGCCTATTACCATACCATCAAAGGCGGCAAGGCGCCGAAGAACGCACCTCATTACATTGGAGTTGAAGAATAAATAAACCTAAAGGTAAAGGGAGGAAACATCATGGATAAGTATGTTTGTACAGTATGCGGTTATGTGTATGACCCTAAAAAAGGTGATCCGGATGCAGATATTGAGCCTGGAACGAAATTTGAAGATCTACCTGATGACTGGACCTGCCCGGTCTGCGGAGCAGCGAAGGATGACTTTGAAAAGGAGACCTAAGCAATGGGGTTAAAGGGGAGCAAGACAGAAAAAAATTTACTGGCTGCCTTTGCCGGCGAATCACAGGCGAGAAACCGATATACCTATTTTGCTTCAAAGGCCAAGGAAGAGGGGTATGAACAGATCATGTCCTCGAGGATCATAACTCAAGGTATACAGAGGAATTTTCATGGACGACAAAATCAAGGATGCCATGCATCAGGCATATACCGGTGAGTCAAAGGCTGCCCTGCGACTCAAGGTGTTTGCGGAACAGGCCGAGAAGGATGCATATACGCAATTAGCCAAACTGTTCAGGGTGATCTCTTTTTCCGAAGAGATTCACGGCAAGAGGGCCCTTCGGCTCCTCAAGGAAATAAAGAGTACCGAAGAAAATCTTGCGGACAGTTTTGAGTCGGAAACCCAGGTTGCAGGGGTTGCATACGATAATTTTATACAGCGTGCGGAAGAAGTCGGTGACAAGGCTGCATCCCTCTATTTCAGCCAGTCCAGGGATGTGGAGGAAGGCCATGCGAAACTCTACAAGGAAGCCATGAACCATGTCCTTGAGGAGAAAGAGACGACATACTATGTATGCATGGTTTGCGGGTATGTCTCAGACGGGGTATTGCCCGAAGAGTGCCCCGTATGCGGTGTAAATAAAGAAAAATTCGTCGGATTTGAATAGGGAATAAGAACGATGCGAATCCGGAGAACCGGCCCTGAGATCAGGGTCTGAACCGGCAGGAACCATACGAGAGATCTGGAAACAGGAAGAAAGGACAGGTGACTAAAGATGGGGAGTCAGTTTGAGGCAAGCGATATCTTTGAAATTGCCATGCGGATAGAAGAAAATGGAGGTAATTTCTATCGATATGCGGTTCAGGTGGCAAAGGAAGAAGATGCGAAGGAGATGTTCACCTGGCTTGCCGGTGAGGAAGATAAGCACAAAGTTTTATTCAAGGATATGCTCTCCCGGATAGAAACTCACGCACCTCCTGAGAGTTACCCCGGGGAATACGGTGTGTATCTTCATAACTATGCCGACAATAACCTTATTTTTAAAAAGGAAGTGATAGATGCAGCGATGGCAGGGATTACCGATACGCTTTCCGCTATTGATTTCGCAATTCGGCGCGAGCTGGATTCCATTCTGTACTATCACGAAATCAAGGGATTCATAGCCAAGGATCAACACGAATCCATCGATACGATCATCAATGAGGAAC
>JAFGQD010000150.1 GCA_016935875.1 Deltaproteobacteria bacterium | reverse complement strand
TCCTGAACCAGGAAGGCCTGGACCATCGGCCGTTTCCCATTGAGGGCTTGACCAGGGAGAGTCTTGTCATTTTGGAGGAGTCTACCGACCGCCAGTATCGCTTTGGAATGCCTGGACCCAAGTTTCAAGAACAAGAATGGCAAGAATTTCTTCGGGAACTGTCGGTGCCGGAACGTAAACCCGATTATCTGGTGGCCAGCGGAAGTCTTCCGCCGGGCGTGCCCGCTGACTTTTATGCACAGATGTCGCGAGTCGGAAAGAACAGGGGAGCAAAAGTGATCATCGATGTTTCGGGTGAAGCCCTGGAGGAAGCCCTCAACGAAGGCGTGTATCTGATCAAGCCCAATGTCCGTGAATTCAGGGAGTTGGTAGGGGAGGATATCAAAGAGGAATCACAGATCAAGGCCGAGGCACAAAAGATCGTCAAGAGCGGCCGGTGCGAGGTGCTGGTCATCTCCCTTGGCGCGGCAGGCGCTTTGATGGTTTCGGAGGAGATCACCGAACACATCCTGCCGCCGACCGTGCCGATCATCAGCAAGGTCGGGGCCGGGGACAGCATGGTGGCCGGTATTGTTTTAAGCCTTGCCCGGGGTAAACCGCTCATGGAAGCCGTCCTGTTCGGCGTAGCAGCCGGTACGGCAGCGGTCATGACACCGGGAACGGCACTCTGTCGGAGGGAAGATACCGAGCGGTTGTATGAAAACATAACTTCAGGAACCTGAAAAATCCCGCCCATCAAAATGAGAAGGAGCATTTATCTATGGATAGAATAACTATGGAGATACTGAATCAAGCGTTTCTGGGCCGCCATTCCGGCTGGTGTGTCTCGCTGTTCATGCCGACGCACCGGGCAGGACGGGAGACGGAACAGGACCCGATTCGTTTCAGAAACCTGCTGCGCCAGGCTGAAGAGCGGCTTCTGACAAAAGATTTGCGGCCTGCGGAGGTTCAGGACTTGATCAAAGAGTCCCTGGGGTTGTTGCAGGATAGGTCTTTCTGGCAGCGGCAGAGCGACGGCCTGGCCGTATTTTTTTCCGCAGAAAAATTACACTTTTTCAGACTGCCGATGGCCTTCAAGGAACTGGCGGTGGTTTCCCATCGTTTTCATGTAAAACCGCTCCTTCCAATTTTTACCAGTGACGGCACGTTCTACATCCTCGCACTCAGTCAAAATCAGCTGCGGCTTCTGGAGGGGACAAGGCACTCGGTGGATGAAATCGATCTGGAAAATGTGCCTTTAAATCTTTCCGAAGCCTCCCCTGATGCCTTACTGGAAAAGGAGCTGCAATTCCATACAGGTACGCCTTCGGGGTCCGGAAACCGGTCGGCGATGTTCCATGGACACGACATCAGCAACGACATCAAGAATCGCATCATGCAATGGTTCCGCATGATCGATAAGAAATTACGCGGTTTCCTGTCAGACGGGCAGTCTCCTGTGGTATTGGCCGGGGTTGACACTCTTTTTCCCCTCTACAAAGGAGTTAATACCTATCCGCATCTGATGGACGAAGGCATTCCGGGAAACCCTGAAGAGATGACGCCCGAAGATCTTCACCAGAAGGCGTGGGCTATCGTGGAACCCGTATTCAAAGAGGAACGGGAAGCAGGATATGCACGGTACCGGCAACTGGCGGGCACCGGGCAGACCACAACCGACGTAACGGAGGCGGTCCTGGCGGCATATCACGGGCGGATCGATACGCTCTTCGTTGCCCTCGGGGTGCAGGTGTGGGGCAGGTTTGATTCGGACAATGAGAGGGTTTATATGCACGACTCCCTTGAACCCGGCGATGAGGACCTGCTCGATTTATCGGCAATCCACACCTTGATCAAGGGAGGCACGGTGTACGCAGTCTCGCCGGAAGAAGTCCCGGACCATGCAGCCCTTGCTGCGAGTTTGCGCTATTGAGAGCGGCAAGGGGTTAGATTTAGGGCAATTCTTTGAAGAAATCTATGATAACGAAGTCCGAAAGCATGATGTGCGCGCCAAATTACGGGTGGTCAGCGTTATCTTTAAGGTACGCTTCATCGTATTTTCTGACATAATGATTCATAAGGGTTACCGGTACGATCAGGGGAATGAGACCGTTGCGGTATTGCTCGACAATCTCCAGAATCTCCTGCTTCTCGTCGGCGGAGAGTCGCTTCTTGAAGTAGCCCATGATGTGATGCAGGACATAGGTGTGTTTTGCCGTTGTCGGATTGAGGGCCATGGCCTCCATAAGCAGTGTCTGGTATTGCGTGATGAACTCTTTCGGGAACTCTTCGTCATTGGAGAAGATAATGGTGGCCATTGAAATTTTTCAATGTCCAAACCGAAACAGAAGGAGCCCCGTGCTTTTGCACGGGGCTCCTCATTTCGCCAGGCGACATTCCGTCGTGCTCGCTATGTTTTTCTAAAAGTGTTTTAATTTAAATGCTCATTTTCCTTCTCTTCATATGATACATGAACACAAATCCCATGATAAGCATAAGCACCATGAAGATTATCAAACCCCACTCGGACAGTGTGGGGATCACCTCCGGAGTCGCACTATTGATAACCAGGTTGTATTCATGCAGGCCGGTACAGCCGTTGTCATCCGTGCTGGTATTTTTACAGACTGGTGACGCACCCTGGCCTTGACGTAATGACATCGATTCACGACGTTTTCTGTGCCTGCCCTTACTGGAGCCCCTCTTAACTAAACATCTCGACTGAAGTGTGTCTTTGACCCAGCCATAACTTCTCTGCCCCCCGTCACGCCTGTACCATGAATAAAAATGCTTAAGGCTCTAATCACTGTAACTGCCTTCGTACTTATCGGCAGGCGCCATTACTTCGTAGACAGGGGCTCGACGTGATGATGCCTGTGTCAACCGCTTGTCCAGAATCGCAGCACGTTGCGCGCCCGAATGCGAAAACTTGGCATTCAGAATCCATAAAACCTTCAAATTCTTTTTCTCTCT
>JAFGQD010000149.1 GCA_016935875.1 Deltaproteobacteria bacterium | reverse complement strand
GCAACCTTCCGGGCGGCCTTTGCCGTGCTGTCTGTTTCATGCAGAGAGCAGTGAGGCAGATTTTTCCTGATCCATTCCTGGCACTGTGCCAGGGCCTGGGGGTGAGAGTATATCCGCTTGAGACCGTCCAGCCCCTTTCGCGTCGAGATGAGGGAATGATTGATCTTCAGAAAGATCTCTCCCAGAATATGCAGGGGCGTTGCGATCAGCCTGTCCAGTGTCAGTTTGACGGCGCCCTCCAGGGAGTTTTCCACGGGGACGACGCCCCATTCCGCCTTTTTTCGTTCCACCTGGTCGAAGACATCGAATATGGTGGGCCGGGGGGAGAAGAGGGCGCTCCTGCCGAAATGAGACTGTGCCGCCGCGTGCGTGAATGACGCCTCCGGACCCAGATAGGCTACCGATGCGGGCGCCTGGAGGGCCCGTGACGAGGAGAGGATCTCGGTAAAAATATCCTTCAGGGCCCTGTCGGGCAGAGGGCCTTCATTGAGCTCATTCACATGGGTGTATATCCTGCTCTCCTGCGCGGGATCATAGATGTCCAGACCCTCCCTCTGTTTTGCATCCCCAATCTCCAGAGATATCCGGGCGCGCTCGTTCAAAAGCCTGACGATCTTTTCATCCTTCTGTTTCAAACGATCTCTCAGATGATCGAGTGACTCTGATTTCATTTTTTCAGCTCCTCGATGGTCTCGCGGATAAGCGCCTCTTCAACCGATCCGTTGATGAAAGGCATCCCGATCTTCTTCAGTAACACAAAGTGAATGGAGTCGCCTTCCTTTTTTTTGTCTGTCCTGGTCTTCGCGATGATCCCTTCCGTACTGATCGATGCCGGAATATGGTCGGCAAGGCCCACGGCTCTGACAAGCTGTTGTATCCTGCCCCGGTCCTCGGATGAAAGGTGCTTCATCTTCTCCGATATACGGGCCGAGGCGATCATCCCAGCCGAGACGGCGTTTCCGTGGGAGATCGTGTATCCCGAAGCCGCTTCGATGGCATGTCCTATCGTATGTCCGAAATTGAGAATACGGCGCAGGCCCACATCCTTTTCATCGATTTCGACAAACGCCTTCTTTATCTTGCACGATCGCTCCACAATCGCCTGCAATATATGCGGGTCCCGGCACCTGATCGCGTCAGATTTCTCTTCCAGAAGGGTGAAGAGATCAACATCATCAATGATACCGTATTTTATAACCTCCGACAACCCGTTGATGAATTCATTGTCCGGGAGAGTTTCGAGGAATCGGAGATCTATGAATATGGACTGAGGCTGGGAAAATGCCCCCAGCAGATTCTTCCCCTCCGGAAGATCGATCCCCGTCTTGCCGCCGATGCTGCTGTCCACCTGGGCCAACAAGGTCGTCGGCACCTGGATGCAGGGAATGGACCTCATGTATATGGATGCGATAAAACCGGTTATGTCGCCGGTGACTCCGCCGCCGAGCGCGATCAAGGCGGAGCTTCTGTCGATGCCACGATTGATCAACTCCCTTACAATGGCGAGAACCGTCTCCATATTTTTAGACGCCTCTCCTGCCGGGAACTCAATCAGATCGGCCTTCACATTCACTTCCTTCAATACACCGAGGATCTCTTCGCCATACAGGGCGGATACGTTGGAGTCGGTGATGACACTGTATCGATGAGCGAGATTACTCTTCGCGATGACAAGCCCCATGCGGTCAAGGATGTTATGACCGATGTATATCTCGTGAGAAAGGGAGGATTGCTTGTCGAGATTTACTTTGATCCTTTTCATGCGGACACTCTCATTTCCTTTCTTATGAGCCTTTCGAGGGCTCGTATTTCTTCCATGAGATTGTAGAACGTTTCCGGTTTCAGGGACTGAATTCCGTCCGAGACGGCCTTCCCCGGCTCAGGATGAACCTCGATCATGACCCCATCCGCTCCCACCGCCAGCGACGCTTTCGTCAGGGGAAGGACGTATTTCCAGTTGCCCGCCGCGTGGCTGGGATCAACGATCACCGGCAGGTGCGACAGCTCCTTTAAGACTGGCACGGCACTGATATCGAGGGTGTTGCGGGTTGCCGTCTCAAAGGTGCGGATCCCCCGCTCACACAGGATGACGTCGTCGTTTCCTGACGAGAGGATGTATTCCGCCGACATGAGAAATTCTTCGATCGTTGTCATCATTCCCCGCTTGAGAAGAACGGGCTTTTTCGCCTTCCCCACCTTTTTCAGGAGGGCGAAGTTCTGGACGTTTCGTGCCCCTATCTGGAGGAGATCGACGTATTCTTCGACCAGATCTACATCGGTGGTATTGAGCACCTCGGTAATGACGGGCATTCCAGTCTTGTCGCCGGCCTTTCTGAGGAGTTTCAGGCCCTCCTCTTCCATGCCTTGGAAACTGTAAGGCGACGTCCTCGGCTTGAAGGCTCCACCCCTGATGATATCGGCCCCTCCCTTCTTGGCGATGAAGGCGCTTTCCATCATCTGTTCCGGACTTTCAATCGAACAGGGACCTGCCATGACGATAAATTCCGGACCTCCGATTTCCAGATTGCCGACCCGAATGATGGTGTTCCCCTCTTTTGCTTCGCGGCTGGCCAGTTTATAGGGCTTCAGGATGGGGATCGTTTTTTCAACTCCCGAAAGAGATTTGACAAACTTGAGATTCTCCTTGCCGCGGTTATCTCCCACGGCCCCTATAATGGTCCGTTCAACTCCGTGGGATGGGTGGGTTTTGTAACCAACCGACTCAATCCAGTCGATTACATCTTTAATCTGTTTCTGCGTTGCGTTCTTTTTCATTACGATTATCACGTCTCAAATCCTCCTGTTAAAAATGAAAAGGCCATGGTGAAACTATTTCACCATGGCCCTATAAACAAAAAAACCACGGCGTAGACGCTTTCGGTCTACCCATGGCTGAATCCTTTTATGTTTTGAATTTAGCTATTCATAAGCGATGGGCATACCGATCCGCCAAAATAATAATAGCTAAACCAATAATTTAAATTCAGACCTCTGCCCATCTTGGAAACACCTTTCTAAAACTTTAGGGCTTTATGCCCATAAATCCTGATTATTGTCAAGGGAAAATATTTTACTCCGTTACTATTTTGGAGAAATCGGCGATCCGGTGAAAGAGTTTTGATATTTCTCCCAGGAGTGACAGCCTGTTAAATCGAATCTTTTCGTCTTCCGCCATGACCATGACTTCGTCAAAGAAGGTGTCGACCGGTTTCCGGAGACTTGCCATCTCTGACAGGGCTTCCGAGTATCTGCCTTCGTCTATGCACCCATTTGCCCGTTCCCTGATATCGGCAAATGAATTATAGAGGTTGGCTTCGGCGCTTGAATCAAAGACAGCCGCATCGATGGAGCCGCCTTCAAAATCCTTGAGGATATTCACAACTCGTTTAAAGGCGATCGCCAGCGGTTCGAAATCGGGGTGTTTTTTGAACCCTTCCATCGCCTCTATCTTGCGAAGGGATTGGACGATATCGGACATCCCGAGCGCCAGAACGGCGTTGACTACATCGTAGGGGTGTCCCTGTGAAATCAGCAGATTTTCAAATCTTCCCCTGAAAAAATCGAGGACATCCGCCCTTGTCTCTTCGGGATTCCTCTGTAATTTTTTACCGAGGATCGCGATGCTCCTGCCGATAAGTTCATCTAAATTGATAGGATAATTTTTGTTCAGGATGATGTTGATAATGCCCAGGGCCTGTCTTCTAAGGGCAAAGGGGTCGGCTGTCCCCGTGGGAATCAGATTGATGCCGAAGAATCCCGTAATCGTATCCATCTTGTCGGCGATGCTGACGATGGCTCCCTCATCCGTTTCGGGGAGATCACCGCCTGCGGCTATCGGAAGATAGTGTTCGTAGATCGCCTTTGCAACAACGGGGTTTTCACCCTGCAGAAGGGCATACTCCCTCCCCATTACACCCTGGAGTTCGGTAAACTCGTACACCATCTGAGTCTCCAGGTCTGCCTTGGAAAGAAGCGCCGCGCGGTCAACGGTGTCACTGATCGATAGATGAAGCGTTTCCGTAATGTATGCTGCGAGTTCACGGAACTGCATCACCTTTTCATATGAAGTACCAAGAGAACGGTGGAACACGACATCCTTCAGGTCTTCCAGGTGATTCTCAAGGGGCGTTTTCCGGTCTTCATCGAAGAAGAACCGGGCATCGGCGAGCCGCGCACGTATGACCTTTTCATTGCCGCGGGCCACGACCGAAGGGTCGCGGGCAAGCGTATTGTTCACGGTTATGAAATACGAAAGCAGATTTCCCTGCGCATCTACAACAGGGAAGTATTTCTGGTTTTTCATCATGGCCGTGGTAAGGACCTCTTTGGGGAGCGAGAGATATTCCCTGTCGAAGGTTCCGCATACAACGGAGGGGTATTCGACGAGAAAGCTCACCTCTCCGAGGAGGTCTTCATTTTCAAGGACAGACCCCGAGACGGCCTCGGCGGCTTTCCACGCCTCGTCCTGTATGATCTTCTTCCTCCTGTTCGGGTCCACGATGACGAATCGTTCTTCTGCTTTTTTAAGATAGTCTTCAAACCCCCCGACCGTGAATGGCTCCGGGGCCATGAACCGGTGGCCGCGGCTTGCGTTGCCACTGGTTATGTTTTCTATCGAAAAGGGAACGATGTCATCCCCGAAGAGGGCCAGTATCCAGTGAATCGGTCGCGCAAAGCGTATATCCAGATCCATCCAGCGCATCGATTTCCGGAAGGGGATGGACATGATAAATCGCGGCAGGAGATCCGTGAGAATGGCCTTTGTGTCTTCACCGATGATCTTTTTTCGCGCGCAGATCTGTTTTCCCTTGGGTGTTTCTACTATTTCCAGTTCGGAGACCTCTATTCCCTGTCCCCGGGCGAATCCGATGGCCGCCTTCGTGGGTTTTCCATCTTCGCCAAATGCCACTTTCGTCGATGGCCCCATCTTTTCCAGAAGCTGGTCCTCCTGCCGTTCGTCCACATCCATAACTGACAGAAGAAGCCTTCTCGGAGTGCCCATGGTTTTTATACGACCGTGGCCGATACGGTTTTCGGAAAACTCCTTTGTGATGATTTTCTCCATATCCTTCATCGCTTTCGGCATGAAGGCTGCGGGGATCTCTTCTGTTCCTATTTCCAACAATAATTCTTTGGCCATGAGAAAAATAACTCCTGCGTTAACTCCTGTTGAACTTTCCCGTGAGGGGATATCCCATTTCTTCTCTCTGCTTAGAGTATCCTTCGGCGCTGAGGCGTGCGAGATTTCTTACCCTTCCGATATAGCTTGTACGCTCATTGACACTTATGGCGCCCCGCGCGTCCAGGATGTTGAATGCGTGCGAACATTTCAGGCAATAGTCGTATGTGGGGAGGACGAGTCCTTTCTCCGCGGTTTTTATCGATTCCGCCTCGTACATATCGAAAAGTGTTCTCAGCATATCGGTGTCGGCCTCTTCGAACTGGTAAGTGGAGAATTCGACTTCACTCTTGTGGTGAACGTCACCATATTTTATCCCATGCCCCCATTCAAGGTCATATACATTATCGATTTCCTGAAGATACATGGCGATTCGCTCTATGCCGTATGTTATCTCGACGCATATGGGGTGCAGGTCTATTCCGCCGACCTGCTGGAAGTATGTGAACTGTGTAATCTCCATGCCGTCGAGCCAGATCTCCCAGCCCAGTCCCCAGGCGCCGAGGGTCGGCGATTCCCAGTCATCCTCAACGAATCTAATATCGTGGTCGAGCGGGTCTATGCCGAAACTCTTGAGGGAGTTAAGATACAGTTCCTGGATGTTGAGGGGGGAGGGTTTCATTATCACCTGATACTGGTAATAATGCTGGAGTCTGTTGGGGTTTTCGCCGTATCGGCCGTCGGTGGGCCTGCGTGACGGTTCCACGTAGGCGACATTCCACGGTTCCGGGCCGAGCGCCCTGAGAAAAGTTGCCGGGTTGAACGTCCCGGCGCCTACTTCTATGTCATAGGGTTGCTGTACGATGCACCCCTGATCGGCCCAGTATTTTTCCAGGGCGAATATCAGTTCCTGAAAGGTCACTTTTGCCTCCTTGGACTTTCTTGCGACTATACTTAATTGCGGGGCGAAACTATCATTAAGAGGAGATGGATGTCAAGGCAAATCAGGTCCTTGAATCGAACAGCGAGCACATTCCCCGCTGCTTGCGGTGGGGTTAGCGAGCGAATAAAAAATAAACATGTTCCATATCAATCGGAGATTCCTCGCAGCCTCTCGGAGTTATAGGGGACTGCGAAGATCTTCAAACCGGAGCAGACCTTTTCTAAATCATTTTACTGATTTCATCCAGCACCTGCAGGGATTTTGGCTCTTTTCCGAGGGTGTGGCGTATGAAAGACCGTAAGATCCGGCTGCTTTCCCTCATGGCATTCTCCGACAGGATCAGACGGGGTATCCGGTCCGTTTCGATTTTCTTTCCCATGAGGAGTGTCTTGAGTGTCCCGGCGGACACCGGTACGCAGTCGTGGTCGCCCCGACCGCACAAAGAACATCGTATGCCGCCCCTTGTCGCGTCGAAGAATGCGGCGTTGATTTCATCAAGTGATGCATTGCAGATTATACACCGCTCAAGTGAAGGTTCGTATCCCGAGAGCGTCAGAAGGCGCAGTTCGAAAAATCTTGTTGTCTCCTCCAGTCCATTTCCCGTCTCCAGAAGTCCAAGAAAACTGGACAGGAGTTGAAAGATGCCGGCACTTTTCTTGCCCTCCTCGGTAAACAGATCTACGAGGTCAATCATGTATGACGCGGTCATGGTCCTTCGCAGATTTGCCCGGATTCCCGGATAATGTTCGATTACGTCACAGTTTTCTATGATGGACAGGCTGTCTTCACCCCTTCGGGAGAAGAGCAGTATGGAATGAGAGAATGGTTCGATGGCGTTGGGAAATCGTTTTCTGCTTCTTCTGGCACCTTTTGCAATTCCCCTGAGCTTGCCGAATTCTCTGGTAAAGAACGTAACAATGCGGTCAGATTCTCCATAATTAAGAAAACGAAGGACAAAAGCCTGCGTCTTGTAGGAAGGCCTTTTCATGTCAGCAATTTCAAGAAAATGGTTGCGAGACCCAGGAAACAAAAGAACCCGAACGCGTCCGTGAAGGCTGTTACGAAAATATGAGAGCCCAGGGCGGGATCAGCCTTCAGCCACTTCAGACCCAGGGGTATCAATATTCCTATCAGTGTCCCCACGAACACATTGATCATCATGGCGAGACCGAGGACCAGACCCAGTACGGGCATTCCCTTCCAGAAATATGCTATGGCACCGATGACAATGCCAACCGCCAGGCCGTTGGTAATCCCCACGGTGAACTGCTTGTAGAACGCCTTCTTTGAATTTTCGAACGTGACTTCGCCGAGTGCCATTCCCCGTACAATCAGTGTAAGCGTCTGGCTGCCGGCATTTCCTCCAAGACCGGCAACTACCGGCATGAAAACGGCAAGGGCGACTACCATCTGTATGGTATTTTCAAAGAATCCTATAACCAGCGCGGATGCAAGCGCCGTCAGGAGATTGAGATAGAGCCAGGGCAGTCTTTTCTTTACGGACTGTCCGGGCTCATTGAAAATGCTGTCATCTTCGTCAAGACCGGCAATCCTGTAGATGTCCTCAGAAGTTTCCTCCTCCATGACGTCGACGATGTCATCTATCGTAATTCTGCCCAACAAGTGCCCTTCATTGTCCACAACGGGTAGAGAGACAAGGTCGTACTTTTCAAACATTCGTGCGACCTCTTCCTGGTCCACATCGACATGTACCCTCGGTATAGTCTTGTCGATGGCTTCCATGGCCGGGCTGTTTCGCTTGGATGTGATCAGTTTCTGGAGTGGAATAGCGCCGATGAGTTTTTCATCTCTGTCCACAACAAATATGTTGTATACGTTTTCAATGTCTTCCGATGCCTGTACCACAGCGCTCAGGGCATTGTTGATGGTGGATTCAGAGTGAACCGAGACCAGCTCTGACTGCATAATGCCGCCGGCCGTATCCTCGTCATATTTCAAAAGTTCCTTGAGGTCGTCCGATTCCTCAGGCTCTATCCCTTCAAGGACGGCCTTTGCCTGATCTTCATCTAATTCCGCGATGACATCCGCCGCATCATCCGAGTCCATCTCATCGATGATCTCGGCGAGTTTTTTATCGGATATATCATCGAGTATCTGTTCCCTCGAAAGCTCACTGAGTTCGGTGATAACATCGGAGGCCTTTTCCACCTCAAGGAGGGAGAAAAGGCGGATCTTTTCCTGTTCCTCCAGGTTATCGATCAGGTCTGCGATGTCAGCAGGATGAAGTTCTGAGAACAGGTCGATAATGTCGAACTCCCTGTTCAGGCGTATCAACTCTTCAAGCTGATAGAGATATTTTGTCTCTTCTTCCCTTTGTGTCTTCATGACAATCACCAATTAGAAAACTAAAAAGATATTTATTACCACGTCTTAGGAATCAGGGCAAGATCGAAATAGTGCCTGGTATGAGAAGTACATATTCTGTTATGGGTATAACTGGTCACCAAGAGGAGATCGACGAGACAGGTAGGGGACTGCATAAAAGGACTTGCCAAAAAGCATTTAAATACTGTAAGTGACCATAAGAGTTGACTATGCATCTGTTGAGATTGGGGAAATCCATTTCATGCTGATCCATTACAGAGAAGTGCTTGTATGGTGTTTATATGTGGCGTGACCTGCCTATGGTTCGTTGATTACTCTGGCAATATGATTCAGAGATACATGTTTACGAAGGACGTGTTCGATGAAGGTTAATGTGAAGATAGCGGTAATAGACGGATTAGGTGGTGGTCTGGGTTGCCAAATAATTGAAGACCTTAAAAAAGAACTTAAGGATTCGATAGAAATAACGGCCCTTGGTATTAATTCTCAGGCAACTTCCAACATGGTAAAGGCGGGGGCCTATCGAGGGGCAACCGGAGAAAATGCTATTCGGATTACTACAAAGGAGATGGATGTTTTGGTAGGCCCCCTGGGAATAATTATTGCCGGAGCCATGATGGGAGAAGTCACACCGGGGATAGCTGAGATTGTGATGAGTAGTCCTGCAAAGAAGTTTCTGTTGTGTGTAAAGCAGCCACATGTGGAGCTTATCGAGGTTGATGATCAACCTGTTGCCGTGCTGATTAAAAAATTGGTGGCACGGGTCAGAGAGTTTATACAAGGCAACTAGCAAGTATGTTGGATGTTTAGGTCACGAAGACCTCAATGTCGAGATTGATGAACGGTCTGCCACTGTGTTGATTAAAAACCTCGTGCAAAGATTAGAGCGTTATTACGAACTAAAAAAAAGTAAGTCGGATAATTGGATCACGAAGATCTAAATCCAGTTCGAAAACTGGAGAGATTTTCGTGATTTTTTTTGAAGGGAGCTGTGGAAAATGGATACAAGAACGATACTTTACTACGACTGCTTTTCGGGGATAAGCGGTGATATGAACCTTGGAGCAATGGTAGATCTGGGGGTAGATGGTGAATATCTCAAAGAAGAATTAAAAAAACTTAACCTGCATGGTTATCGGTTGAAAATATATGAAGCCAGCAGAAAAGATATAACCGGCACCAAGGTAGATGTATTGTTAGATAGATACCATGACCACCTTGACCACAGAAATCTATTCGATATAAAAAAAATAATAGATGGGAGCGGCTTAAATGCCAGGGTAAAAAGGTTGAGTCTGGAAATATTTATGAAGGTGGCAAAAGCCGAAGCAAAGGTTCATGGGAAGAGTATAGATGAGATACATTTTCATGAGATAGGAGCTGTAGATTCCATAGTCGATATCGTGGGTGCAGCTATATGCAGAGATACGCTGGCCATCGATAAGATACTGTGCTCACCGATAGAAGTAGGGAGCGGGTTTGTCGACTGTGCTCACGGCAGATTGCCGGTACCTGCACCAGCTACAGCAGAAATATTAACGAATGTGCCCATCAAGTCAGAGGGTGTTTCTGGTGAGCTTACAACACCTACGGGAGCGGCTATAGCAGTAACCTTTGCTGAAGAATTTACGGTCAAAAAAGATTTCAAGATATTAAAAACGGCTTATGGAATAGGTAATAGGGATCATGAAATTCCCAATGTACTCAGGGTATTTATGGGAGAAATGGATCAGAACTGCTGTCGGGACGAATATCAAAAGGCTGTCATAATAGAAACCAATATAGATGACATGAATCCGGAAATTTATGAACATGTAATAGACAAGCTTTTGAAAAATGGCGCAATGGACGCATATCTGACACAGACTATCATGAAGAAAAATAGACCCGCCGTCCAAATAAGCGTACTGTGTAGAGAGGAAGATGCCGATAAAGCGGCAGACATCATCTTTGAAGAAACAACCACACTCGGTATAAGAAAATACAGCGTTGAAAGAAAGATGATGGATAGAAAAGTCGTGACCGTGAAAACTCCTTATGGACAGGTGGACATAAAGTTAGGCGTATATAATGGTAAGGTACTAAAACTTAAGCCGGAATATGATCAGTGTAAAAAGCTGGCAAAAGAAAATAATATTCCCTTAAACAGGATATATGAGATGGTAAAGGAAGCCTACAAATGCACATGCCAGACGGATTTCCAGATGTAAAGACATGGGTGTCAACCATTGGAGTAAGCGTGGTATCGGTAGGTGAGGAAAAAACACTTCTCATGAGTTGCTCATAATATATATTTTGCAGTACAGTGGGCAGACAGGATCATTGCCTTGCAAGAGGGAAACAGAAACCTGTTTTGAAAAGGGTGATAAACTGAATATAAAAGATAAATACAATAATCTTATAGGCTGTCTGAAATCCATGGACAGCCTGATAGTTGCCTTTTCCGGAGGCGTGGATAGCACTTTTTTGCTTTACGCAGCAAAAGATGCTCTGGGAGAAATGGCCGTAGCTTTTACCATGGCATCTCCATATCATCTCCAATGGGAAATACGGGAAGCGATAGAACTGACAGAGAAAATAGGGGTAAAACAGGTAATAAAGAAACAGAAAATAATTTTACCGGAGATAAGAAATAATCCGCCGGACAGATGTTACTTGTGTAAAAAGGCTTTATTCACAGAAATATTGAAGTATGCGGATGAACAAGGTTT
>JAFGQD010000148.1 GCA_016935875.1 Deltaproteobacteria bacterium | reverse complement strand
GGTGGATGATGATGCCCTTGACCACATGGTATGGACGGCGGATGGAGATGCCCGTACGGCGCTCAACAACCTGGAGGTCGCGGCGGCGCTTGCCGCCGGGGCGCCTGGCGGAAGAATTACCCTTGCATCAGTGGAAGAGGCGCTTCAGAAGAAGGCCCTTCAATATGATAAAAATGGTGAAGAACACTATAACCTGATATCAGCCCTCCATAAGAGTCTGAGAGGAAGTGATCCGGATGCCGCGCTTTACTGGCTGGGGCGAATGCTCGAAGCTGGTGAAGACCCGCTTTTTATCCTTCGCAGGATGATCCGGTTTGCTTCCGAAGATGTGGGCAACGCCGATCCGGTGGCTCTGAGTGTCGCAGTATCCGCCCTGCAGGCCTTTCAATTTATCGGACTTCCGGAGGGAGAACTTGCCCTTGCACAGGTCGCGGTGTATCTCGCAACCGCTCCGAAAAGCAACGCCCTCTATACTGGTTTGGGGAGGGTAAAGGGAGACATACGGAAAACGGGTACTCTCCCCGTTCCTCTTCACATAAGAAATGCTCCGACGAGGCTTATGAAAGATCTCGGTTACGGCAAGGGTTACAAGTATGCTCATGACTTTCCGGACGCCCATGTTCCGCAGGAATATCTACCGGAAGAATTACAGGGTCAGATCTACTACTCTCCCACCAACAGAGGATACGAGAAGATCATAAAAGACAGGATAGAAAAATGGTACAACATCAGGAGAAAGGTTCTTGTCAGTGGTAAAAATCGTGAAGAGAACCGATGAGTGCTTTGCCGACTGACGTATTTCTTAGCTGGAAAAATCTCTGGGTCAAGTGGATGCCTACGGATGTAACTGAAAAGGGTATTACGGCGTTGAAATAATAGGAATACCAAAATCAAATGGGGCGGCTGTTGCAGACTGAGCCACCCCCACTTTTTATCCGTTTGGAAGGGAATGGATATCCTTTATCGGGATTCAAGGTCTTTCCTGACAATTGTATCCGCAGGCGTAATGATTAAGTCCTGTGGAAGATAATCATTTCTTTATCCTGTAGAGTCTGCCTCTGGATTCTCTCAAGAGTCTCGGGAGAAATCCCTCCCTCAAGTTATAGTCATCTTCCATTGCAGTTTTTTTTACGCGATTCTCTTCTACCTTAATATCATCCAATAATATGCTGTCTTCATCTATCAATATCTTGGCGGTTTCTTGTTTATTATTGTGTGCAATGAGATTCCCGGTTGGTTTTCTGAAGTTTAACAGGGCGTTTTCAATAATAGCGGCATAACTTGTTCCTGAGGCCTTCTTTTCGTCGCATAAGACTTCCTTGGCCTTATTTGAAAGCATAATGGTAAAAGATTGTTTCCCTTCTGCCCTGTTCCGCTCCCGCCATCTTCTCAACCTTTCTTTTCCTGCACTCATGGAATATTCTCCGTTACGTATAACAGATGTGTTTGTTGCACGTAACATCAAAAGTTCCTAATGTCAATGAGGTTTTTATACTTTTCTGCCCTTTCTGTCAGGGTATATATACTCAAGGAACTATTTCTCACCGGAACATTGTTCACAATATATCTTGATTGCTTTCGAGATTAGCTTTATACTGAAAACATCTTATCACCAGTCTTTATCTTGCGGCATTGAGGGAATGGATGTAATGACCGGTGCAAGGCAAATGAATTTCAAGAGGAGGTTTATCATGTATCGTATACCACGTATTAATTTTCCTTCTTATGATTTCACGGGCGAACAGATACGAGAGAAGGTAACCAAATCCGCCTTTTATCTCTATCGTCCGGTGCTTATTGCCTTGATGGCGGTGGATACCGCCGTCGTCGCCACTATGGCCATGATTATCGCATACTTTGATTCTGAGGGGAATGGGGTTGACTCTATAAGCAAATTCTGGGCTAAAATGAACCTGATGTTATCGGGGGTCTCCATGTCGGTAAGTGGAGATGAATATATAGATGAAAATCAACCATATATAGTGATGGCGAACCACCAGAGCCACTATGATGTGCTTGCCCTGATAGGGTATCTACCCCTGCCACTGAAATGGGTTATGAAGATGGAACTCAGAAAGGTGCCCATATTCGGGATTGCTTGCGAGAAGGTAGGACACATCTATATTGACAGAGGAAATTCTGAAAAGGCACAAAAGAGCCTCAAGGCGGCGGTTGAAAAGATACAGGCCGGCTCTTCTGTGGTCTTCTTTCCCGAAGGTACGAGAAGCCCGGATGGAAAACTCCAATCTTTTAAAAAAGGAGGTTTCATTATGGCGATGGAGGCAAAGGTTCCGATACTCCCCGTAACCGTGGTGGGAGGAAGAAAGGTATTGCCCAAGACAAGTCTGCGGATCCTGCCGGGCAATATGAAAATAATAATGCATAAGCCCATTCCCGTTAACGAATATACATATGAAACAAGGGAGAAACTTATAGAACAGGTCAGGAGGGTAATCGAAAAGGATCTGGAGTAGTGTTGTGCCGAATGTCCTGAAGCTGATACTGCCGGGGCTTTTTCAAAAAGGTAGATTCACACAGATAGTCTCATCCTTACCCTATGCCGGGATTCGTACTTTTTTAGAACGTATCAATTGCAACGCAGTTTCAGCCGGAATCCGGCCATAATAGCTTCCAGCATGCCTAAGTGTATCTCGTAGCCTGTTTTTATCACCTTGAAATGTCTTGCCATTTGTAGTTTGTTAGTATATGTTTCTTCCCGTAGAAACGGAGAAGGTAATGGTTTCGCGAGACGAGCTTATACAAGTATTTACAGAGATATCCGATTTTGAGGAAATGAAGGCATTTATTGAAGAGATCCTCACCCCGAAAGAAATTGAGGATTTTGCCCTCCGATGGAAACTCCTGCAAGAACTTCATGAAGGCAACACCCAGAGGAGCATCGCATCTAAATATGGAATAAGTCTCTGTAAGATCACCAGGGGCTCGAAGATATTGAAGAGGGACAATTCCATCACAAAGAAGATCCTTGACAGATAATCCCGCACCCGATCCGGCAGTTCACTGGGTTAGCACCAAAGCCGGGTCCTTCGATGTGTTAAAGAACAATAGGAAACAGTGGTTTTTCCTTGAGGATTATTGGTGCTTCTTGACAAAGGTGCGGCTCATAGGTGTTTGCCTTTTGATCCTGCCACGGACTGACTTTCCAGTGGCAGATATCTGAAATACAAAGTTAAGTCGATTGAAACCAGGACCAAGTTGAGGGCATACAGTAGAATAATCCAATCCATGGAGTATAGGAGTTTATGAATTATCCCGGAGGCATAGCCGAAGCAGAGAACGCCCATAAAGAGGGGACTCTTTCCTGAAACGACCTTTGTTCGTACGGATTTTGCGATTGATATCGGCCAGCTCACGCCAAAGCAAATCAACATCATCGCTTCGAAAATGCTCATAGTATCAATTCCTCCCCGGGCGAATGCCGCAGTTGAGCCGCCCCTCATATATATTCTCCAAAAAACGATGTCTGAAACGCAGGTAATGATACCAGAACATCTTGTGGAGTCAAGCCTGGTATCTCACCTTCCCCCATCGTATGGACCACGTTTCGATTGAATTGAACAGCGATCGCATTCTTCGCTGCTTGCAGCGGGGTAAGCGAGCGAATAGAGACAAACATTTTCCTTGACGATCGGAGATTCCCCGCAACTTGTTGAAGGGAGATCCAATTCCCGGTCAATGGGTTTTACTATACATCGCTACTGAGAAGTTTTTATTTTTCGTATTTTTCCTTCAGGAAACGTTTTCCCGTCGAAGGATACAGTGAATATATCAGGAGGTCTTCTTCTGTCTTGGCAAGTGATCCTATTTTTTCGCGATTCTTTTCAAGCTCCGCGGGAATGTAATCAGCGGATCGGC
>JAFGQD010000147.1 GCA_016935875.1 Deltaproteobacteria bacterium | reverse complement strand
TTTTTTTAGTGCAAAACGAAGGCTTATGAAATTCCATGGAATCCCTCAATCAACATTGGCCCTTCACCTGAGAAAATGTGAGTTCCATTTCAATAGCCATAATACCGATTTCTATACATTGTTGCTAAAGAACTTCAGAAATAACCCACAACTTTAGTCAAAAGCCTTATTCATTAATCATGCCAATCAATGAATTTCCGTCAATGTACCGATATTGTTATATGATTTATATACGTTATGAAGAATTGATTCGGATGGCACCGTATTCCGGAGGAAGCAGATCACCTGACCGGTATGCCATAATGGCCTATCCTCAGGATCAAATTATTTCTTTATGCATATAATCAGCCAGTTACGCGTCACGGACTGATATGACATATCATATGTCACTTTGACGCGGTTACGAGGGCCTCAGCTTTTTCTGATCTTCCTAACAATGTCACCATGTCTGAACTTTCCTCTACCTGTACCTGAAAGAATGTGAAATCCGGTTTAATAACCGTAATACCGATTTACTATACAATGTTGTTAAAGAACTTCAGAAACAAACCGTAGTCATAGTCAAAAAGCCTTTATTTGATAAGGCATTGCTATCTTCAGAGAACGGGTCCATGTCTGGTGAAGCAAACAATGGCACTAAAAGGATGAACTGACAGAGAGTCTCTATTTGATTAGATATTGCTTCTGTGCGGCGGAAGTATAAGAAGAACGACCTTGTATGTCAATGAAATAATGACATAACATGTGGGGTATGGCACCGATGATGAGGGAAAGGATCTGTCGAGATAAAAGTCCTCGTAGAGGAGGTCATTTCGGGCATAATGCAGGCAAACCTCTCTTACACGCCTCACATATTGAAACTCACCGCATTACGCTACGGAATGAGCGAGCTCTGTTCAGCTCAAGGAATAAGGAATCTAGATCATGGAGGCTACCTGTAGGTTCACTTTAGTTACGGCCTGCTACTTTGCCAATTGGAAACCTACGACCCCTTGTTACCAAGACGCCGATTTCTTAAATTACCGGGGTGAATCGTACAATTCCCCGGACAGGACTTTAACCAGTAAGATCATACAGTTGTTACTACATGCCGCAATTTTTTCTGAGATGGCCCTCATTGAGCATCCTCTGAGGGACAACGCTCAGAATTTATAATACGTTACGGACTATCTCTCGCATCAACTTTTTTTGTTTCATATGCAGGGAATAAGCTGTTTCCAAGGTTACTTCCTCGAATCGGATAACGTTTCCGGGGATGGCCTGGGCAACCTTGGGAATATCCGTGGAGATGACAGTGGCAATTTTAGTATAACCACCCATGCTTTGTTCGCCCAGCAGGATAATCGGTTGACCGTCGGCTGGAATTTGAACGCTGCCCGAAATGCTCGGATCGGAAATGATGCTTGCGGGCATGTTCTCTTTTTGCCGGATTGAAGGTCCCTGGAGCCTGTAGCCCATGCGGTTCGCATTGGTACTAATCGTAAACTCTGATTTGAAGAACGTAGAGAGCCCTTCTTCAGGGAAAAAGTCGTCTTGGGGTCCTGGAATGGCTCGGAGAACGATTTCCGAAGAATGTCGGGGAATCAACGCCGAAGGAAGACGTCGCGGCACATCCAGTAAGGTGCCTTCGCCACAGCGCAGGATGTCTCCTTTCTTCAGAGGACGGCCGTGGTAACCCCCCAGTTTGCCGACCACATAGGTAGAACGACTCCCCAGCACTTTAGGAACCTCGATGCCGCCGCTGACGGCCAGATAAGCGCGGCAGCCGATCTTCACCTGCTGCATTTTCAAGATGTCACCAGGCGAAACCCTGAAGGACTCCCAACAATGAACGGGCTGATTGTTCAACGTTGCTCCCATCTCAGCACCAGCAAGGGCGACATCGATTTTTCTCAGAAATGTAAGGCGGGGTCCGGTAACGGTAATTTCCAAAACGGCGCTGTCTTCGGGATTCCCCACCAACAGGTTGGCCACACTGCCGGCAAAGGAATCAAGAACCCCTGAAACGGGGATTCCCATCTTTTGATAGCCGAAACGCCCCTTATCTTGAACCGTGGTGTACGAACCCGGGGCCTGCACTAAAAAAGCGCCCATTATTTTATCCCCTTTTCCGCCAACCGGCGGTATTCTTCCGGGGATATGGGCTTGAATTTGATCCGGTCCCCGACTTTATAAAGGAAAGGATTGGAACGTTCCGGATTGAACAACTTTAATGGGGTCAGGCCGATCAACTGCCAGCCTCCGGGGCTGGTCACGGGATAAATCCCCGTTTGCTCGTTGGCAATTCCCACCGATCCCGCGAGGACTTGAGTGCGTGGTGTTTTCTTCCTTGGAGTATGAAGCTCTTTGGGAAGTACACCAAGGTAAGGAAATCCCGGCGAGAATCCGATCATGAATATATGGTATTCAGGTTCCGAATGGAGACGGATAACGGCATCCACCGTCAGGTTGTTACTTTCGGCAACGAACTGTATGTCAGGGCCAAACTCTCCTCCGTAACAGACAGGAATCTCAACCGTTTGCGAGGGTGGAATTTCGATTTCCTGGAGACGCTTTTCCAGAGAGCTCAAAGATTCCTGCAAGACAGAAGAGGTTGTTACTGAAGGATCGTAAACGATCAGGAGAGAACGGTAGGAGGGAATGATCTCTATCATACCCGTCGGAGCGTCATGTTCCAGACCGATGGCTATGGATATGACTTTTTTGTTTACAACGGGATCTATCTTGTCGCCATACTCCGCCAGGAGACCCCGGTCACCCACAACGCGAATCTTGGGCGTTTCGTACAAACCGCTGCTCATTTTGACATCTTTCCAATCCGGGTTTCTGTCAATTTTTTAAAATCAATTACAACTCTCCCATGGACGTCACCACCATCCCATCCGCTTCCAGCTTTTCCCGAATAGCCCTCACCAGTTCCACCGCCATCGGTGTATCACCATGAACACAAAGGGTTTGAATATCCAGCTGAATTGGAGTTCCATCCACGGCAATCACTTTGCCCTCTTTCGCCATCATCAAAGCACGTTCGGCAACGACCCGAGCGTCCCTGACAACCGCCCCCGGCAGGCGACGGGACAGCAGTGTCCCCTCAGGGGTATAAGCTCGATCAGGAAAGGCTTCGTAAACCATTTTGAGACCCACATCACGGCCAATTTTGCTCATAATTGTTTCCTTTGCGCTGGACAAAGCCACGTAGATGAGTTCAGAATCCACACTCACGATGGCCTCTGCAATTGCCCGCGCAACGCCCTCGTTCTGAGCGGCCGTATTATACAGACTGCCGTGAGGTTTCACGTGGCGCATCCTGACCCCGTGAATGGCACAAAATGCCTGAAGAGCGCCGATCTGATACACCACATAGTTACGAATTTCCTCCAGTGTACAGTCCATATTTCTGCGTCCAAATCCCTGCAGATCGGGATATCCCGGATGTGCGCCTACAGCGACATTATTTTCAACCGCCATTTTTACTGTCCTGTCCATTACCAGAGGATCTCCGGCATGGAAACCACAGGCAACGTTGGCCGACGTTATATACTTGATAGCTTCATCATCCATGCCTATCGTATATGCGCCAAAACTCTCACCCATGTCACAGTTCAGATCGACT
>JAFGQD010000022.1 GCA_016935875.1 Deltaproteobacteria bacterium | reverse complement strand
TGCAGGCCAGGCTTTTATTTTTGTATCGGCATTTTCTTATAAAAACATAATAATGTCAATAGATCAAAGTAAATAGGGGCATCTCTATTTTTACCCACGGGCGCTCCCACCTTACACTTACTTTGAAAGGGATGGCACATTTGATTCTACTTCTATGGTTACCTCTACCGATGGTTGTTTCCCGTCGGCGAACTGGACTCCCGGAGGTATTACGAGTTGCGGTGTGAGTTTTGTTGTGGCGGTAATCTCCATGAGGTCGATCGGCTCCGTTATGATCTTGATGTTTTTGATATTTTTAGCCGGTGCCTTGAGCTTGACCGAAGCGGGAGAAACGTTGATTTTCTGGAGATCCAATCCTTTGGGAAGGGTTCCGGAAAAGCGAACGTCGATGGGCGCTTCAAAATTGGTAAGCATGTGCGCGATAAATCTAATTTTATTCGGTTTGATGCCGACAACCGTTACGTTGGAAGGATACTGAATGTGGTTGTTCCCTATCGGAAGTTCCTGCTGCCCTTCTTTGACCTTGGCCATATCCAGAGTAACACTCAATGACTCTTCGTTGAGGAGACCAAATGCCTGCTTCGAGCCCATTAAGGTTACCGTTGTTTCCTTCGGCTTTTGTTCCTCGATGATCCAATCCGATGGAAGATTGCGATACACAATGGGTCTCACATAATCGCGTCTGATACTCTCGGTCTGATATCCGAAGGCGAGCCACAGGCCGCAGGCGAGAAGGATGGCAACAACCTTTTCCCCCCAATTTTCACTGATCCATCGCATCCACGCCCCTCGCTTGCCCTCAGGGGTTCCCTTACGGTAAAACTGTTCGAGGATCGAGAGCAGATCCCCGGGATTGTGAAGCCTTGTGAGAGTTCCTTCTCGTGCGATGGAAACGGTCCCGCGCTCCTCCGAAACGGCGATGCACAGGGCATCGCACCGTTCCGAGAGACCCAGCGCGGCAGTGTGGCGCAGACCGAGATTGCCGATCTTTCCCTGTTTTATCGAGAGGGGGAGGTGGCAGCCGAACTTCGCAATCCTTCCTCCTTCAACGACAACCGCCCCGTCGTGTCCTATTGAATGGGTATCGAAGATACTTTCAAGGATAGCCTCACTCAAGGTTCCTTTAAGGTCAAAGCCCCCTTTGAGGTGGCGATCCAGGAAATCGTCGCCTTTGAGGACAATGAGTGCCCCGCGATGGCTTTGTGCTATTCGAGTAACCGCGCGGTTGATGATCTCGGCATCATAGTGCAGCGATGCATCGAGAAAATCTTTTTTGATGAATCTCCAGGTGGCGAGCCGCTCGAAAAATCTGCGGAGGTCCTCCTGGAATATGATGATCAGGGCGAAGACCAGGATAGCGAAGAAACCCTGAAGGACATATTCGGTGATGTACAGATGAAAAACCCTGGCGACGGCGTATATTGCCGCAAGGATGAAGATCCCGATCAGGACGAACCGTGACGCCGTTTTCTTGAACCATATCAGGGCGATGTATGAGAATATGGCGATAATAGTGATATCAAGGAGATCGGGAAACCGTATAGTATTGACTAGTTGGTGAAGATATTGTCCCATGGCACCTTGTTTTTATAGGCCTCATGTGAAAAGAAAGGCCTCTGCTTGCTGTATCCGGCAACCGATAACGGATACGGTGTTCCGGATAGATGCTTATTTTCCGTAAGTCTAGTACAATACGGTAATCTTTGGCAATATCTTTCTTTCATGTATCTTGAAATTGATGCCGCTATCGTGTTAGTAGAAACAAAAGATCCGCAGTTTTCTGCGGTACCGTTGTTGCTCTCAGAATTTACTCCGGGTTTCATCCCGGAGATTAGCGGCGTGAAAGGTACCTATTGATGATGGTCTCAAAAGGACATACCCCGGATCATCCCGCGGAGACGATGCTCTCTCTGGCGGGGAAGAGGGGGGCTATCCTGATCATGTGTCATAATAATCCCGATCCCGACACAATCGCGTCGGCCGCCGCGCTGAAATACATCTTTGCTCAGAAGCTTCGGCTTAAGGCGGTTATGGGTTATGGTGGTTTCATCGGCCGTGCCGAAAACCGCCAGCTCATCCGGCGCCTGAAGATCGATATGGTCCATACAACGGAACTGAAGTTTAATGATTTTTCGGTTATCGCGCTTGTCGACAGCCAGCCCCATACCGGCAATAATGCTATTCCGCGAAAAATATTACCTCATATCGTTATTGATCATCATCCCATGAGAAGAGACACCTCGCGGTGTGAGTTTTATGATATTCGGCCCCGTTACGGCAGCTCCTCGACGATCCTGACGGAATATCTGCAGGAGCTTGATCTGACGATAGATCGCAGACTTGCTACCGCACTCTACTACGGGTTGAAAACCGACACGAACGGTCTCAGCCGTTCCTTCATGAAGGCCGACCTGGATGCCTTCAACTATCTCTTCCCCAAGATCGCGCCCCGGACCCTGGCGGGAATAGAGAATCCGAGTGTGCCGAAATCATATTACCTGAAATTTGCCGATGCTATTGCCCATTCGGTACAGTACGGTGACGTGATGATCTCCTCCATGGGAGCCCTGAATAACCCCGACATAACCGGCGAAATGGCCGACTTTCTCCTGAGAATGGAGAATATCCGCTGGACACTCTGTCTGGGTGAATTTAAGGATGCCCTCATCCTGTCGGTTCGGACATCCCGTCGTGGGGTGATGGCCGGAAGGATAGCCCTCCGCCTTGTTAAGGGGCTCGGCACCGGTGGGGGGCACGAAAAGGCGGGAGGTGGAAGGATCGGCCTCGAAGGACTGAAGCCGGCAGATCGGGCGCAGCTTGCCGGAAAGGTTACCGATCGGTTTCTGAAAGCTCTGGGCGTCCAGGAACGGGAGGGAAAGCCTCTCACCGCGACGGCTCCCATAGTTCACCCGTAGCGAGATCCTGAGCGGGGATGCCTCTTTTGACACAGGCGATCAAAGAGTGATCTCAACTGATCACATCAGGCGGCAACGGAATGAGGCAATGGATATTCAAGGTCATATCAATTCTTTGGAACGGACCTGTATGGCGAGATGGCATGTCTATATGATCAGGTGCGGAAACGGAGCCCTCTACACAGGAGTAACGACCGATGTGGACCGTCGCTTTGCCGAGCATCAGAGTTCAGGCCCCAGGGCGGCAAAGTACCTGAAGGGAAGGGGACCGCTTCATCTCGTGCTCAGAGTAGATGCCGGCGACCGTGGGACAGCGTTGAGATTGGAACACAGAATCAAGCGCCTTCCCAAGACACAAAAGAAGACCTTGATACAACATCCTGAATCTCTGCGGGAGATTGTCGGCGACATTTCAATGTGATGACCGCTGCCAGACCCGTTGGCGGTCAACCAGCTTATGTAGTCGGTATCAGAAATCAGAAGGCATCCCTTGGCCCTTCGCCGGCTTGTTCTTCGCCACTGGAAACACTTTGTCAAAATCGTTCAGCAGTGGTCCGTCCAGCCTATCTCTGAGCTTCTGGGGATCGTTGGAGATATCCTGAATGATTTTCTTTATATTCTCAAAAGAGCTGTCGACGCGATTATTAATGTGCCGGGTGAGAATGCCGGAAAAGATTTTCATTACAACCCGTGAGATACCGTTATCCCCCCGCATGAAAATGTTCGCCTCCCCCGAGAGTATGTTCCGTTCCCGTGAGTATTCAAAGACGACGACACCATCGGCTGTAAAAAAGGAGGGCACCGCCCAGTGATCGAACGCTCCTGCAGCGTAAAAAGTCCTTGCATGATCTTCACGGCCGACTTGCCGGATGTCGCCGGTAATTCCCGACGGGTCGGTGACATGGATGCCTGTCTCAGTCTTGGTCACTTTGTATCGTGGGCGAAACCCGTACATTTCCCAGAGCTGCCCCATGAGATGGGGATTGTCCAGGACCCTGTTCCATATCTCTAAGGTGACATTGATGCTGAAGGCATTTTTGTAGGTCGCGGTGGGGTTATTGATGACCTCTTCGACATGAGCATCGTACGCCTGAACCAGGGTCGCTACGAGAAAAAGAAGGGTGGTGATCGTTATGGACAAGGATCTTCTTACCATCAGGTCTCCTCAAAGGATTCATGTGACAGGTATACATGGACTGACGGTATGGATCAATCTTAAATCCTTGCTATTTTCCCTATAGCGGATTGTCTCCTTCATGAGGGTTATTCCCAGTCGCACACAAGGGTCCGCGGGCCGTCGAAAAACAACACCCAGATCCTTTGACGAGAGACCTTCGTCACAAGCCCAATACCGTAGGTCGCATGATTGATTGCATCCTCAACCTTGAATGATCCCGACAAGCTGTAGGGGACAGGCTCCTTGTCCCTTAATTTCTCTGAGAGCTGCGCAAAATCCGGAGCGGCCGGTACCTTTTTGGACGCTGACGTTCTTACGGTAACTCGCGCGGTTTTCCGGGGTGTCTTCTTCTTTTCGGGGTGATACTTGTGCTCACTTCCGCATGTGCGGCACTTGACTCGAGCGACAATCCCCTCCATGGTGTGGCACATAACGATATGGTTGAGCTGCATCTTACATTTCGTACAGAGGGTGGTAATGCTCAATGCGACGGGTGTTCTGTCCTTATCCTGTGTCATAGAAATCCCTTTCGTATAAATCCGTTCATGGGTGTACTCGTCATACCCAACGAAAAAGACAGGGGGGAACCTCCGCCCTGTCTTCCTGTACGCTGCGTAATTGTAGTACGTCAAACCAGCTTGCGGTGGACACTCATATCGGAGGAGCGATCTGTTGTCAAGACAAAACCGGAAAAGCGGCTTCAACCTGACGTGTCAATTAGAAAACCAAAAGAGATTTGATATGGGAAGTGTCCATCGAGGTCCCTCGTTTTAC
>JAFGQD010000146.1 GCA_016935875.1 Deltaproteobacteria bacterium | reverse complement strand
GTCACGGACTCGGGAGGGCTGGATGATTCAGACACCTGTACCGTAACCGTCCTCAATGCAGAGGACCCGCCCGTCGCAGATGCGGGGGGTAATCAGAATGTGGTTGAAGGTTCCACCGTCATACTGGATGGATCAGGTTCATCCGACCCGGACGGCGATATCGTGGCCTACCACTGGACGCAGACGGGGGGCACCGATGTAACGCTATCCGATTCGGCCGCTGCTCAACCTTCATTTACGGCGCCGGATACCGGGGCTGCAGGAGAAACTCTCACCTTTGAGCTGACCGTAGAGGACGCCGGAGGACTGGAGGATTCCGACACCTGCACCGTAACCGTCCGTGATATAGTGGAACCGCCACCAACTCCGCCCGTCAATGAACCACCCGTCGCAGATGCGGGGAGTGATCACAACGTGATTGAAGGCGCCACCGTCACGCTGGACGGCTCAGGCTCCTTCGACCCGGACGGGACAATCACTTCCTACCAGTGGACACAGACAGTGGGCACCATGGTAACGTTGTCCGATTCGACCGCCGTGAGCCCGACATTTGTAACTCCCCCGGTAGCCGATGAGACGGTCATGAGCTTCGAACTCACAGTCGAGGATAACGAAGGTCTCCAGTCCACGAATGAGAACCAGGTTTCGATAACGGTGAACGATAACAACATAGCCGGCTTCCCGGCCGATGTAACCACCTTCAGCGCCTCAACAGGGAAGGACATGGGGGTCAAGGCAGGCACCGGCGGTCATATAACGTCCCTGCAGGCAGTATCTCCCGATACGATAGGCGACTCTGAAGGCCAACCCGACAACCTTATCTATGGCCTGATCGACATGGAGATCACCATCGACACACCTGGCGATACCATAGAGGTGACGGTCTATCTTCCCGAAGCGGCTCCTGATGATTACAGGTGGTACAAATACCTGTCCGGCAGCGGATGGATCGATTTCAGCGCAAACGCAACGTTCAACCCCGCTCGAAACCAGATCGTCCTTACGCTTACCGACGGCGGCACCGGAGATGATGACGGAACTGCCAATGGGATCATCGTCGATCCCACGGGGCTCGGCACCGACCCTGATGCCCCCTCCACCCCGGTCGATAGTGGAAGTGGCGGCGATGATGGTGGCGGTGGCGGATGTTTTATATCCACGATACACCCCTGACAAGAGAGACTCGACATTGAACAGCCTTCTCGCAAACCGGTCCGGACACAGTACATGACGCTCCAGACCGGTTTTTGAGCTTGACATGATATGTAAAGTGATATAGTGAGTCTTTTTCAAAACTTCACGAGGGAGGAACTATTTTTGGCAACACATAAATCCGCGGAAAAAAGGGCCAGGCAGAGCGAAAAAAGAAGAATGATAAATACCTCCGCGAGGACTCGCGTAAAGACAAGCGTCAAAACGGTGCTCAAATCTGTTGAGGAAAAAGATATGGAAAAGTCCCGCGAGGTACTGCTTGACACAACAAAAATAATAGCCAAAGCAGCCGCCAGGGGATTATTCCACAAAAACACGGCCGCCCGCAAGATATCGAGATTGACAAAAAAGGTAAACTCCTTGGGATAATATCAGAATCCCGACAGGATATTCCGGTAGGCCTTATCGGCCATATCAACTGACAGTTTCCTGATGGCACTTTTCTTATTGTTAGCAGTCTTAGCGGTATCGACTTGCACTGAATAGGCCTCTCTTCCCGAGAGGCCTTCGTTTATCCAGATGATCCCGCCATTGTCGGTTCTCTTAAACACCACCTTCAGTTTCATGGAGACGCGATCTTCTTTGGCCATGTTATTGCTGCTGTATGCAAGGTGGGATGTAGTAATGCTCATTATTTCCCCGGTCAAAACCGCGTCCGCCTTATCTTTGTCGGCGACCGGAGTGAATCTGGCACCCTTTCTGAAACGACTGAAGAACGCGTTCCTTATATAGTTCTCCACATTCACTTCGCCGGTGCTGTTGGAAAATGCTCCGATGAAAACCTTCTGTATATCAGCGTCTATATTCTCTCCACCCTGGGAAAAATGATACCCGCAACTCAGGCAGGAAAATAACAGCACAACATATATAATCCACTTTATTTTCATGGGAGGCCTCTGCGTCTTTTACGAAACCATTCATTATTTAACTACAATATTGACCAGTTTTTTCGGGACATAGATCTCCTTTACTACATCTTTATCACCGAGAAATTGTCTGATCTTTTCGTCGCTCAAGGCGAGTTCTTTGATCTTTTCGTCGGATTCATCCGCGGCGACCTGTATCCTGCTTCGGACCTTTCCATTGACCTGAATCACTATGGTGATCTCTTCCTCCGCGGTAACCGCTTCATCATAAGAGGGCCAGGCGGTTTCGGAAAGCCTTCTCTCTCCGCCGATCATATCCCACAGTTCTTCCGTCATATGCGGCACGATGGGCGACAGAAGAATTATGATGTCTTCTACCGTTTCCCTTATCACAGAGAGGGCTTTTCTGTCATCCCTCTCCGGTCGCCCGGTCTGATAGAGCGTGTTTACCAGTTCCATGACCGCGCTGATCGCCGTGTTGAAGTGAAACCTTTCTTCTATATCGGTTGTAACCTTTTTGACGGTCTGATGCGTCTTTTTTCTCAGGTTCTTCAGGGCACCTTCAAGTTCTCCTCTGCCGTCAAAAGGCGCCACGTCCCTTATATCATCAAGATAATCCATAACGATACGCCACACCCTGCCGAGAAAACGGAAAGAGCCGTCAACACCCTGATCACTCCACTCCAGGTCTCTTTCAGGCGGCGCGGCAAAAAGACAGAATATCCTCGCCGTATCTGCCCCATATTCATCAATGATATAATTGGGATCGACAACATTCTTCAGGGATTTTGACATCTTCTCGGTCTTCCCTATCGTTGCCTCAAGGCCGCAATTGATGCATTTGCCATCCTTCACCTCTTCGGGCAGTAGGTAGCCATGTTTCGCGCATCTCATAGTCTCCTTGCAGACCATCCCCTGGGTAAGCAGATTGGAGAAGGGCTCGTCCACACCGATTACACCGAAGTCCCTGAGCATCTTCGTGTAGAACCGCGCATACAGGAGGTGCAGGATGGCGTGTTCGATTCCCCCGATATACTGGTCGACGGGCATCCAGTAATCCACCTTCGCCCGATCGAGACCCGGCTTCTCAGAGCAATCAGCACAGCAGAACCGGTCGAAATACCACGAGGACTCAACAAATGTATCCATCGTGTCCGTTTCCCTCTTCGCGGCACCCCCGCAGTTCGGGCAGGTCACGTGTATGAATGAGTCAATCATCTCAAGTGGAGATCCCCCTGCCCCCGTCAACTCCACATCCTTCGGCAGAACAACGGGGAGATCCTTTTCGGGAACCGGAACGGCACCGCACTTTTCGCAGTTGATGATGGGAATGGGAGATCCCCAGTAGCGCTGGCGGGATATACCCCAGTCTCTCAGGCGATATTCTATGGTCTTTCGCCCCCTCCCTATGGACTCCAGATATTCCGCTATGTCCTCCAGAGCCTGCAGGTTTTTCATTCCGTCAAACTTTCCGGAATTAACCAGGATTCCCTCATCCACATAGGCCTCGGTCATGGTGTCGGCCTCCAGCGGATCATCAGGATTCTGTATAACCACAATCTTCTCAAGGCCGTACTTTTCGGCGAACTCAAAGTCGCGCTGATCGTGCGTGGGAACGGCCATGACACAGCCGGTGCCGTAATCCGCCAGCACAAAATTCGCCGCGTAGATCGGCATCTTTTTGTCCGTCACCGGGTTCAGACACCAGGCATCCAGAAAGATGCCTTCCTTCTCGTAATAATCGGACGTCCTCACCATTTTGTCCTGTTTCTTGACGCGCTCAACAAAGGCCCTCACATACTGCTCCACCGGTTTCCCCTCCGCGAGTTCCATCACGAGGGGATGCTCCGCCGCTATGAGCATGAATGTGGCGCCGTATATCGTGTCCTGCCTGGTGGTAAAGACCTTGATGACATCATCGGAATCGGCCATGGGAAAGACGAGTTCACATCCGTAGCTCTTACCGATCCAGTTCTTCTGCATCGTGAGCACCCGTTCCGGCCAGCCGGGCAGTTTGTCGCAGTAATCCAGGAGTTCCTCCACATAATCGGTAATACGGAAAAACCACTGGTCAAAATACTTTTCCGTAACCTCACTGTTACATCGCCAGCACAGGCCCGCCTCTACCTGTTCGTTCGCCAGAACGGTCTTACAGGTGGGGCACCAGTTGACACTCCCTCCCTTCTTATAGGCGAGGCCCTTTTCATACATCCAGAGGAAGAAGAGTTGCTCCCAGCGGTAGTATTCCGGTTCACAGGTGGATATTTCTCTATCCCAGTCATAGCTGAACCCCATCTTTTTGAGCTGTTTCTTCATGGAGTCGATGTTCTCGTTTGTCCACTTCGCGGGGGGTATCCCATGCTCGATGGCGGCATTCTCCGCGGGCATGCCGAAGGAATCCCATCCGATGGGATGCAGCACGTTATATCCGCACATCTTCTTATACCGTGCCACCACGTCGCCGATGGTATAGTTTCTCACATGCCCCATATGGATCCTTCCGGAAGGATAGGGAAACATCTCCAGAAGATAATATTTTTCCTTCGCGGTGTCTTCTCCCACCTTGAAGGTTTTTTCATCCTCCCAGCATTTCTGCCACTTTTCTTCTATTTTCGTGGGGTTATATTTCCTTTTCATGTTGCTCTCCCTTAATCAATGTGGAAGGAATCTCTAACACGTCTCAGGCTTTCTTTCAATCCCATTTTTCCAATTATTCATGTCCCTTCCTTGACATATGAAAGCCCGATAAATATATTACTTTTCAGAAACGTGGGGACGGCAATGGAAGATATTGAAGACATCATCATACGGTCATTCAGGGAGAGCAGCCGCGTTAAAGAGATTTTCGTCAATGAGAATCTCTCCAGGCTCGTCAAGGTTATCGATGTCATAACACAGGCCCTCAGCGGGGGGAACAAGATTCTCCTGTTCGGGAACGGGGGGAGCGCCGCGGATTCTCAACACATTGCAGCGGAATTCATCAACAGGTTTCTCATAGAGAGACCTCCTCTTCCGGCAATTGCTCTGAGCACTGATACATCCGTGATAACAAGCATCGCCAACGATTATGATTTCTCGGAGATCTTCTCCAAGCAGATAAAAGCATTGGGGCATGAGGGAGACATAGCGTGGGGCATGAGCACCAGCGGTTCTTCACCCAACGTGATAAAGGCCTTTGAAGTAGCGGGCAGACTGGGAATGACGACTATTGCCTTCACTGGAAAGGATGGAGGGCGAATGGCAGAAATAGTAGACTTTTGTCTTAACGTTTCCTCCAACAGTGTACCCCACATTCAAGAAGCTCATATTACAGCGGGGCACGTTGTCTGTGACATGATAGATTACAAGCTGTTTAAAAAACCTGAGAATCACTCCTGAGCAGCAAAGGATAATACTATAACTATGGGCGAAGAATTGATGAAAGATTGGAAATATAAGGAAGAAGAACACGGCGACAGGGCAAAACAGGATGCCGCTCATGCGAAACCGGTCTCAAAGAAAGAGCTTCTATTAAGACTGGAAGAGGCCGAGAAGGAATCTTCTGAAAATTACGACAAATACCTGCGCGCTTGCGCCGAGCTTGAAAATTACAAAAAACGAGCGGCGAAAGACCGCGAGAATTTTATAAAATATGGCAATGAAACCCTCATAAAAGACATATTGCCGACAGTGGACAGCATGGAGAGGGCGCTGGAACACGCATCCAACTCTGATGACTTTGAGGCATTCGTGGATGGACTCAGTCTGATCCGCGATACCTTCATCTCCGTTCTTGGCAAACAGGGCGTTGAGGAGATAGACGCCATCGGTAAAGACTTTGATCCCAACTTCCACGAGGCGATGATGCAGGTGGAGGGGAAAAAGGAAGAAGACAACAAGGTTGTGGAAGAGTTTGAAAAGGGATACCTGCTGAACGGCAGATTACTGAGGCCGTCAAAGGTGTCTATATCAAAAAATAAAAACAAATAGGATAATATAATAGGAGGACTAATTACATGGGTAAAATTATAGGAATCGATCTGGGAACAACAAACTCGTGTGTCGCTGTAATGGAAGGGAGCGACCCGAATGTGATAGCAAACCAAGAAGGCGGCAGAACCACTCCATCAGTGGTAGCTTTTACAGAAAGCGGCGAACGTCTTATCGGACAGGTCGCAAAAAGGCAGGCGATCACCAATCCGGAAAATACCGTTTACGCGGTAAAGAGACTGATAGGAAGAAAATTTTCGTCAAAGGAAGTACAGTACGATATTACCATCAGCCCCTTCAAGATTACTGAGGCAACAAACGGCGATGCTCAGATCACAGTACGGGGCAAGAACTACAGCACGCCGGAGATATCTTCGATGATACTCGTAAAGATGAAACAGACCGCGGAAGATTATCTGGGAGAAACGGTGACCGACGCGGTAATTACCGTCCCGGCCTATTTCAATGATTCACAGAGGCAGGCGACAAAGGACGCCGGGAAGATCGCGGGATTGAACGTCCTTCGAATCATAAACGAGCCGACCGCGGCAGCGCTCTCTTATGGTCTCGACAAGAAAGGAGACGAGAAGATAGCGGTATTCGATCTGGGTGGTGGGACCTTTGATATCTCTATCCTTGAACTGGGTGGCGGCGTTTTTGAGGTCAAATCAACCAATGGCAACACCCATCTGGGCGGAGAAGACTTCGATCAGAAACTGATAGACTATATAGCGGATGAATTCAAAAAGGATCAGGGGATCGATCTGAGAAGCGACAAAATGGCCCTCCAGCGCATTAAGGAAGCGGCGGAAAAGGCGAAAATGGAACTCTCTTCATCCATGGAGACAGACATTAATCTGCCCTTTGTCACGGCTGACGCGTCCGGCCCCAAGCATCTCAACATGAAGCTTACCAGAGCCAAAATGGAAATGCTCGTCGAAGATCTGATAGAAAAGCTCGCGGCACCATGCAAGACCGCGCTGAAGGATGCCGGGATGAGCACTGCAGACATTAACGAGGTCATCCTTGTCGGGGGTATGACACGTATGCCTCGAGTCCAGCAGAAGGTCAAAGAGATATTCGGCAAAGAGCCCAACAAGGGAGTAAACCCGGATGAAGTGGTTGCCGTGGGAGCAGCCATCCAGGGCGGCGTGCTGGCCGGAGATGTGAAGGATGTACTCCTCCTGGATGTGACGCCTCTGTCCTTGGGCATAGAGACCCTGGGAGGTGTCATGACAAAGCTCATAGAGAAGAATGCCACCATCCCAACGAAGAAAAGCCAGACATTCTCGACGGCTGCGGACAACCAGCCGGCGGTGAGTATCCATGTCCTGCAGGGAGAACGCTCCATGGCAGCGGACAACAGGACGCTGGGCAGATTTGAGCTGACGGGGATTCCAGCGGCCCCCAGAGGACTCCCGCAGATCGACGTCACCTTCGATATCGACGCCAACGGCATCGTCCATGTATCCGCCAAGGATCTCGGCACGGGGAAGGAACAGAGCATCAAAATCACCGCATCGAGCGGACTTTCTGAGCAAGAGATCGACAAACTGGTCAAGGAAGCGGAAATTCATGGAGAGGAAGACAAGAAGAAAAAGGAACTTATAGAACTGAGAAATCAGGCAGACTCCATGATATACGGTGTTGAAAAGAACCTGAAAGAGATGGGCGATCAGATAGAAGCCGACCAGAAATCCAAGATAGAAGCCTCCATCGTCAAGCTCAGGAAGGCTATGGAAGGAGATGACGTCGACGCCATAAAGGCCGCCCATGAGGAAACAACTCAGGCATCGCACAAACTGGCGGAGGCCATATACGCGAAGGCAACCGCTAAAGAGCAGGCGGCCGCGGCCGGCGCTTCGGAAGGTGGAGCCCAGGCTGAATCGTCAAAGGCCGACGACGACGTGGTTGATGCCGATTTCGAGGAAGTAGACAAATAGGTATCTGAACAGCCATCTTTGGTACAGACATCAATGCCCGGGGAATATTCTCCGGGCATTTTTTATGGACTCCCACTTGACACAAAACCTCCTTTTTGCCATACTTTACCAACCGAGACACACGCCGACTCAACAGCCAGTCTCCTTCAGCGCCACCCGTTCATCCCGATTCTCAGATTCTCCTTCTTTCTGATCGGTCGACAGTCCCGGGGCTTTGAGACCGAAACCCGTATCACTGAAACTCCTATTATCGGCAGGTAACAGCGACGCCATACGAAAGGGAAATTTCCCAATGATCATCACTCACGCAGGTTGTATGCTCGCAGGATTTTTCTCAATGACTGCGGGCATTACCACCGCACTATTCATGAGAAGAAAACGGTGGTGGCTTCGCGTTCACCGGCGGTTCGGCTCCGTTGGGGCAATCTGCGTTCTTCTCGGATTTATGACGGCACTCTTTATGGTTTCCCGGCAGACAGGCCGGCACTTTGCCGTGCCGCACGCCTGGCTGGGCCTTGCCACGATCCTGTCCGTTCTGTGTACGTACACGGCGGGTCTGATGCAGTTCAAGATAAAGACAGCGAGAGTGCGATCGCTGCACCGGTGGGCCGGCCGCGGCACGTTCGCGCTGATGATTCTCAATATCGTATCGGGGCTCTTCCTTGCCGGGATCCTTTAGCTTGAGCAGATCATATCCTTGCATGCAGTATGGTCAAAACCGACCGTGGTAAGAATAGATGTAGTCAGGAAAACGACATCATCAAAGAGACAGGCATTCCTGCAGAAAAGGAGGGGACACCATGAACGTCTTGATTGTGTACTATTCAATGTATGGTCATGTCCATCGCCTTGCTCAGGCGGTGGCCGAAGGCGTCAGAGAGGTTGAAGGCGCGGAAGCGGTCCCGCGTCGAGTCCCGGAAACGCTCCCGGAGGAGGCGCTCAAAAAGATGGGCGCCCTGGAGACACAAAAGTCATTAACCTCCGTTCCGGTATGCCGGATCGACGAACTCGGCGCTGCCGATGCGGTCATCTTCGGGACACCGACACGATTCGGCAATATGTGCGGGCAGATGCGCCAGTTCCTCGATGCGACCGGCGGTCTCTGGTCAAAGGGAGCCCTCGTTGGAAAGGCGGGGAGCGTCTTTACCAGCTCCGGGACCCAGCACGGAGGGCAAGAATCGACGATCATCAGTTTTCACTTCAACCTTCTTCATTACGGGATGGTCATCGTGGGGCTTCCGTACAGCTTCGAGGGTCAGTCGAGATGCGACGAAATAACCGGCTGTTCTCCCTACGGCGCCTCGACCATCGCCGGGAGCAGCGGAGAGCGTACCCCCACGGAAAACGAACTGGCGGGCGCGCGCTTTCAGGGACGATATGTCGCCACCATCGCCGCAAAACTGGCGCGTTAAGTCCCTGCACCGGAAGAAGGCAGCCGGTTCACGGCGAGAACCCGTTGCGAAGAGGATACAACAAGAAAGGAGACTGCATCGTGAAGAACTATCTTTTCAGTATGGGAGCGGTTTTGTTTTTCCCGGTCTGTGCGTTTGCCGACACCGGTGAGCGTGGGTGCTGGTATGGATGGGGTCATATGATGGGTCCCGGTTTTGGAGGAATGTTTATGTGGATACTACTTCTCATCGCTGTCGTCCTGATCGTCTATTCTCTCATGCGGACGTTAAAGGGGGGAGGCACATCGCCGCACGAAACCGCTCTGGATGTCCTCAAGAAACGATATGCACAGGGTGAAATCAGCAAAGAGAAATATGACGAGATGAAAAAAGATCTGAAGGAATAACGACGCACAGCGATTCCGGAAAAGAGATGCCGAGGGCCTGAAGGCCCTGGGGGGAACAATACGAGCTTTCATACAACCGAGAAAGGAGATCTCCCATGAGTAAATCAAGAATCATCTATCTATGCACCGTTATGGTGCTCCTGTGTGCGTTCATTATCTACCCTTTCTGCGCATCCGCGGCGGATTCCGAGGGTCCCGTAACGGTGGCATCGAAGATCGACACCGAAGGCGCCCTGCTGGGACAGATGATCGTGCTGATGCTCAGAGACAGCGGGTTCGAGGT
>JAFGQD010000004.1 GCA_016935875.1 Deltaproteobacteria bacterium | reverse complement strand
ACAAACACGGGTAACATCTTTTATGAGGCAACGTTACCTCCTATCCCTTCTCCTTGGGTAACATTTTAATATGAGTCAACTGGTTGGTAATGCCATAATGCCGGTGAAAAATAAACGTTTAAATCTTTCAGATATGAGTTTAGTGGTATTGTTGTTGAAGTGAAATCAGACAGCTGAAATATCTTACCGCAAGTTCGTTGCCGTTGATCATCTGACATAGACCGGGTTGGAAAATATCCAGGGGCGGTATTTTCCAAAATGTTTGAGAAAAACCTCAATCCGGTAAACACCCTTTTTCCTTATCTCATATTCCTTTATTTTCCCGACCGTCTCTCCAAATGGAACCCCGTCTCTGATTACGCAGATCCTGCTTCTCTCAGGAACCTCAACTCTGAGAAGGGCTTTTCCGTCGAGGAAGAATTCATCTCCCATTGTGGCTTGTCTTGCCTTGTCGGCAATCATAAATAAAAACCCTTTCGCTTCGCAGAAATATTCAAGCGCCGCATAGGCACGCCCTCTCTCGAGGGCAGTTAGAAGCATCTTCTGATCTTTCCCGTTATCCCTCACCAAGGGCGCCTCCGTCAAGAGATGCGTCCGGACAAATTTGAAGGCCTTTGAAAAGGGAAAAACTGAAAATCCCATGCCAAGAACTTTTTTGAAGGAATCGTGATTGTCAAGCTCTCCAATACCTACAACCCTCGAATTCTGGTTAAGACTGTCCCATCTCTCGAGTGTAACCTTTTTGGGACCTTTAAGAACATAGGCAGGAAAGAGGAAACCGATCAATCCGCTCAAATACCCTCTAAGATAGAACTGCCAGTCAGTCATGAAATCCCATATACCAATCCCCGCATAACCGGATACCGTCCAGTCCTGCCATGGGAAATGTTTCACGTGAAACATTTCCGTCCCCTGGTGATCGGGATGGCTGATGAACCCGATTCCTCCCTGCTCTCTTACCGCATTTATATATACTTGCGGATTGACCTCATCATCATTGCCGACAATTGTCGGTCGATCAATCCCGAAAGCAAGGTAATGATTGAAGCGGGGGGCAATCTCCTCCCCCACGATAAGAAGGACATCCCCATGCCACCCTTCGAGTCCCCTCTTTTTCGCCTCAAGAGTTGAATGGTCGGTAAGCATCAGAAAATCGATACTATTCTCTCCGGCCGCCTTGACAATTTCAGCTATGGAGGCACGGCCATCATAGGAATACTCCGAATGGAAATGGATAATCCCCGTATAATCATATAGTTTCAGCATGACAAAAATGATATTTTAATACGGAGTCGGGGCTAAAGCCCTGCGCGCTACTAAGGGTAAGAAAAAGTGTCGCTGCAAGGCACATGACCGTTATAAAGTGCTGCGTTCCATGTGTGCCGCGATTTTATACCGGAGAATTTGTAAAATACTCTCAAAGGATACTTTTTTCGCTCTCGAAAACGATTCTGTCTATCTCAACTTGCAGTTCTTCGGGAAGACCTTCCATCTTGACGTTGAGAAAGCCTCTTACAATAAGGGCGGTGGCTTCCTCTTCGCTCAGACCTCGTGCCATAAGATATTCTATCTGGTCCTGGGATATCTTCCCCACCGCCGCTTCATGAGACATCTCCACACCGGCAACTCTTCCGTCAAGTTCGGGAATGGCACGAATCGACCCTTCTTCCGCAAGCATTAATCCATTGCACTCAAGGTGGGCCTTTACGCCAGGTTTGTGCCCTATCAGTTGTCCCCGAGCTATGATGTCCCCTCCGGTAGAAATAGTTCTTGATATGATTTCTGCCTTGGTACCGGCTGCTTCTAAAGAAACCCTTCCCCCTACATCCAGATTCGATCCTTTTCCGGCAACCAGAATATTGTTTATCCGAGCTACAGCCCCCTTCCCTAAAAGCCGGACAACGGGATACATTTGAACAGATTTGACAGGCTTCATAGAGACGTAATTTGACATGAACGTAGCTTCTTCTTCCACCATAACCACTGTTCTTGGTCTGACCTCAATCTCTTTTCCCCAGTTATGTATCATGGTAGAAGTAACCGTTGCCCCCTTTTTTATATAAACCTCCGTGACTCCAATATGCAGACCTCTAACCAGACGGGGTGCGGTTGCACATCCCGTGATAAGATGAAGCTCCGACCCCTCTTCCGCAATAATCACGTTATGAACATTCTGGGCAACACCCTCCCCATCTATGTAAAGACAGGCCTGCGCAGGAAAAGTCGCCTTAACTCCAGGGCTTACCTTGACAAAATAGCCATTATTAAAATCTAACTCCACCCTGGCAGTATATTTATCCGTTCCCACATCAACCGCCTTCCACCAGTAATCTTTAAGGCCATCGTATTTTTCAAGGGCTTCGGCCATGGGAAGCAGTTCAACACCTTCTTGGCCTACAGAGCAATGAACCGGTGAATGATCCATCAGCAAAAAACTACCCGATCTTTCTTCCCTTGACGTTACGATTCCCACCTCTGCGAAAATTCTTCTTTCTTCTTCAGAAAAACTCGTCATTTCGGGATCGTATTTATGAACCGATGGATCTGTCGTAAAACTGGAGAAGTCAATATCGGCGCCATATAATGCCTTCTTGTCTGCTGCAGTTTCTGCTCTTTCCCTTATCTTTGACACCTTACACACTCCTCATAGCCAAATTTCTGAATCGTTTGAAATATCTCTCTGGGGTTACCTTCACATCTCATTCTTCCATTAAGCAAAATATGTCCTTTATCCGCTTCAAGATAATTAAGTATGAGACCCGTGTGCGTAATAACCAGCCCTGCCCTTACCCGCTGCCGTCGAAGATGCTTCTGAAGAAGATTTTTTATCACATTCCCAATCACCTTAATATTCTCTATGTCTACGCCTGATTCCGGTTCATCAAGCAGAACTAAATCAGAATTCTGGGACACAAGCTGCAGAAGTTCGGATTTCTTTATTTCTCCTCCTGAAAAGCCAAGGTTCACATCCCTGTCCAGAAACTCTGAGACATTCAATCTTTTTGCTATATTCTCTGTATTCTTCCCGTTATTATTAATTATCTGAACAAGGTCTCTCGTCTTCACTCCGGAAATGGTAGGCGGTCTCTGAAAAGACATACCGATCCCCATCCTGGCTCTCTCATTAATCGAAAGATTGGATATGTCCTCTCCTTTGAAAAAGATATTGCCTTTTGTGATTTTATATCCCGACATTCCCATAATCGTCATCAATAGAGACGTCTTCCCCGACCCGTTTTTTCCAAAAAGGACATGGGTTTCGCCATAATCAATTTCAAGATTGATATTATGGAGCATCTCTTTGCCCTGGACTTCAACACTTAAATTCCTTATTTCCAACAACATTTCGAACCTCCGCATTACCTCTCCCCGCAACAAGTT
>JAFGQD010000021.1 GCA_016935875.1 Deltaproteobacteria bacterium | reverse complement strand
TCTCTGAAGAACACCCGTGCAATCCCGCTGACGACTATGCCATAAGCAAGCACCTCGCCGAGATCAGACTTGAAGAGCTGTGTGCGGAGGGTGATATCGGGAATGTCACCATACTGCGTCTGGCCTCGGTATATGACCGCGGTATAACGGTTCTTCTGGATCGGCGTGTCAGGGGTCCGGGGGTCTTCATCCGGTATGGTACGGGTATGCAACGGATATCCGCCCTTGCGAGACCGAACCTGGTGGATTTTGTGGCATGGATCTTGAAAGTTCCTCCTGAGGGGTATGCCGTCATGAACGTATGCGACGAGCGACCATACCGGTTTGACGATATTATACGGGTTTTCAAAAAGGGGAGGAATCGTCGCGTCCGTCCCATTATCACCGTACCCCTCTGTGCGGTGCGGTTTGCATCCCGTGTGGGAGGAAAAGTGTTGGGAAGTAAAGAGACCTGGCTTCGTTCCGCCTCCAACAAAGCCTCTTCGGATCTGGTCTTCGGCAACGAACGGATGCTGAAGACGGGTTTCAGGCCGGTTCATACACTGGAGACCGTCTTTCTTTCGGGGAAATAGGATGGTAAAAGTCGTTGCGTATATTTCAAGTGTTCTCCTGAGCGGCGCCGGCGCCTGGGTCGTTTCACGGTTTGCTCTCAGGTATCATTTAATTGATGTGCCCACGGACAGGAGTTCGCATTCGGTCTCCACTCCTAAAGGGGGGGGTGTCGGAATACTTGCCGCTTTTGTCCTGGCATCTGCCCTGCTCGGCATATCTCCGAGGATCTGGATGCCTGCCGCTGTTGTTTCTCTTGTGAGTTTCTATGGTGACAGGTACGGACTTTCTCCGAAGCTCCGTCTGTTTGTGCAGTTTATCGTAGCCGCTCTGTTCCTGTATATGGCGGGGCTGCAACCCGAATCCCTGCCCCATGTAGCTGTGTGTCTCTTTCTTCTCCTTTTTGTTGTTGGTACCGCTAATTTCTATAACTTTATGGACGGGATCAACGGAATCGCCGGAATAACGGGTGTGATCGGATTCGGATTTCTCGCTTTTTATTCTTTCCAGTGGGGAGGCGACGCTCTCCTGACGGCGCTCGCTCTTTGCGTCTCCCTGTCATGTCTCGGCTTTCTGCCCTTTAATATTCCGGGCGCCAGGGTCTTCATGGGAGATGTCGGAAGCGTCCTGCTGGGTTTCATCTTCGCACAGATGGTTGTCCTGCTTTCAAAAAGCCTTCTGGATTTTGTGTGTCTCATATCCTTTATCTTTCCATTTTATGCGGATGAGATAATCACCATGTGGCTGCGGCTGAAGAGCCGGGACGACCTTGTCATACCTCACCGCAGGCATTTATATCAGATTCTTGCCAACGAATGGGGGATATCTCACTGGAAGATTTCGACGGGATACGGTCTGTTTCAACTGGTCGTGGGCAGCAGTGTCTTGATACTGAGACCATTTGGTGCTATTAGTGTGCTGTTGCTTCTGGCGGTTTGTCTCTGTGGATTTATCCTGACCAGTTTTATGTTTAGAAGGCGGTTTTTGACGTGATACATATCCTGCGACGTAGGAACTTTTACCTGATGCTGCTTATAGATGCTGCCCTTGTCGCTGCGGCCTATACGCTCGCATTTCTGCTGCGATTTGACGGGCATATACCGCTGGATCATTATGTGAAGCTGAAAGAAACGATGCTCTTCATTGTACCCTTTAAGCTTGTCTGTTTCTTTGCGCTCGGACTATACAATGGGATGTGGAGGTACACGAGCTTTATCGATCTGAGAAATGTCTTCAGGGCCTCAACCTTTTCTTCGGTGGTCATAGTTCTGAGTATTCTTTATCTGTATCACTTTCAAGGCTATTCCCGTTCCGTGTATATTATCGACTGGCTGTTCACCTTTCTCCTCATCGGGGGGGTACGCATCACCATACGATTTGCGCTTGCCAACCGTTTCCCTTTTTTCTGGACATTCAAACGTCATGTCAATCCTTCGGTTAAAAAAGCGCTTATCATAGGGGCGGGAGACGCGGGGGAAAAGATATTGAAGGAAATGCAGGAAAACCCCGAGATCAATTTTGAACCGATACTGTTTCTTGACGATAATTTGAGCAAACAGGGGCAGGCCATCCACGGCATCCCGGTGCTTGGAACAGTGGATCAGATCGGGAAATTTCAGACAAAGTTTGATGAAATACTGATAGCTGTTCCCTCGGCACGGGGAGAACAGATGAGGCGTATCGTTGATCTGTGCGAAAAGACCGGGAAAAGATTTCGCACGGTGCCGGGAATAATGGAGATTATAGAGGGAAAGGTTTCGGTGAAGGCAATCCGGGATGTAACCCTGGAAGATCTGTTAGGCAGGGAAGAGGTTCGTCTCGATGAAGATGAAATCAAGCGGTATCTGAACAACAGGCGAATTCTGGTAACGGGGGCCGGGGGGTCCATAGGGTCGGAGTTGGTACGGCAGATATGCCGTTTCCGTCCGCAGGCCCTGGCTGTCCTGGATTTTAATGAGTGCAATCTCTCCCGCCTTGAGATGGAATGCGCACAGAGGTTCGGTTCCATTGAGGTATCTGGGTTCCTGATGGACATACGGGATCGCCTGTCGGTTTCACAGGTGTTCCGGGAGTTTTCCCCCGATGTAGTATTTCACGCTGCCGCCTATAAGCATGTGCCGATTCAGGAACTCAATCCATGGGAGGCGGTGTACAACAATGTGCAGGGCACCAGAAATCTGGTTGAAGAGGCGTCGAAGAGTCAGGTTGAGCGATTCGTCCTTGTCTCGACAGACAAGGCTGTCAGACCGTCCAGTGCCATGGGCGCCACGAAGCGTGTGGGTGAGATGCTTGTGGAATCCATGAACGGGAGCACAAAGACACGATTTATGGCCGTGCGCTTCGGGAACGTCATAGGAAGTTCCGGATCGGCCATCCCGATATTTCAGGAACAGATATCGAGGGGTTACCCCGTTACCGTTACCCATCCGGAGATAACCCGTTATTTCATGAGCGTCAAGGAAGCGGCGCAACTGATACTTCAGGCCGGGGCCATGGGGGAGGGAAGCGAGATATTTATTCTGGATATGGGGAAACCGATGCGTATTGTGGATCTTGCAAAAGATCTGATTTGCCTCAGCGGGCGGGAACCTGAAAAGGATGTCCCTATTCAGTTCACAGGCCTTCGTCCCGGGGAGAAACTGTATGAAGAGCTGATAACGGAAGGGGAGGGGATTGTGGTGACGAACCACGAGAAGGTTCTTGTCCTCAGAGGAAACTCGTTTGACAGAGACGCGCTCAATGCCGATATCGATGCACTTCTGTCTGTTGCTGACACCCGTGACGCAACCGCCATAAAGAAAAAACTCCGGGAGATTGTTCCGGAGTACACACCACAGTACCAGGAATAAGGGTCACATCTTACATACGTACTATTCGCGAGATCTTCTTTAAAGATGATCCAGAGTATCGGTGATATGACTGAAAAAGCACCACAACCCACGTTGTTCCTCATAGATGGAACAAATTATATCTACCGTGCGTTTTACGCGATCCACGGGCTTTCCACCTCCAGGGGATTTCCCACCAACGCGATCTACGGTTTTACCAATATGCTGATGAAGCTGTGTCGCGACTGGGCCCCTGACTACATCGCCGTCGCCTTTGACGCGAAGGGTCCCACGTTCAGGCATGAGTCGTATGATCAGTACAAAGCGAACCGCAAGGCGATGCCCGACGACCTCCGCCCCCAAATTGATCCCATCAAGGATATCGTCCGCGGTTTTTCCATCACGGTTATCGAAGAGCAGGGGATCGAGGCGGACGATATCATCGGAACACTGGCGAAGCACTACGAGGCACAGGGGATGAAGGTGATTATAGCCTCCGGTGATAAGGATCTGATGCAACTCGTCTCGGACAATGTCCTGATGGTGGACACCATGAAGGACATCTCCTACGATGTGGAGGGTGTCAGAAACCGTTTCGGCGTTGAGCCCGACAGGGTGATTGATATACTGGGTCTCGCCGGAGACGCGTCGGATAATATTCCCGGTGTCCCCGGTGTGGGTGAAAAAACCGCGCTCAAACTGGTGAATCAGTTCGGTTCCCTCGAAGGTGTCCTTGAAAATGCCGAAATGATCACGGCCAAGGGGTTGCGTGAAAGGGTGAAGGAGTTTGCCGATCAGGCCCGCATGAGCAGGGAACTGGCTACTATCAGAACGGATGTCCCGGTAGATTTCGATCTGGAAGATCTCCGTCTCGGCCAACCCGACGTGGAAACGTTAAAAGAGAGTTTCAGGGAGTTCGAATTCCCCGGTCTCATCTCGAAACTGGGTATAGAAGATGAAGCTGAGGAAACGGATTACCGCCTGATCGTCGATGACATGGAGCTCGATACGCTGCTGGACACGCTTCGACAGTCCGGTGCATGTTCCTTCGATCTGGCGTTGACTTCGGATGAGGCGATGAGGACGGAGCTCGTTGGAATAGCGGTCTGCAACGGCGCGAAGGAGACCTGCTACATACCTCTGTCTCACACGAGTGAGGGGGCGGAGGGACAACTGGAAGCGGATGTGGTACTGGGACGTATGGCGCCGCTCTTTTCCGATGAGGGCCTGAAGAAATATGGACATGATCTCAAGGAGGCATCTATTGTCCTGTCACGGAGGGGAATTGCGCTGAAGGGGTGTGTGTGTGATGTCATGGTGGCATCGTATCTCCTTGATCCCTCCAGGCGAGGGTATGGCCTGACGGATGTGGTACAGAATCACCTCGGTCGCACCATCGCTTCCCTCAAAGATCTGACCGGAAACGGCGCGAAGGCTATCCCGTTTCAGGACGTGCCTCTGAAAGATGCCGTGGATTATTCGTGTTGCCGGGCGGATTGCATCTTCAGGCTCGCGCCTCTGCTTGATGAGAAGATTGAGGAGGCAGGACTGAAAAACCTTTTC
>JAFGQD010000145.1 GCA_016935875.1 Deltaproteobacteria bacterium | reverse complement strand
ATTGACAGACTGAAACTGCTGGACATTCAGGGGAGGGGAAGAAAACGTCAGATAGAGATGGCTGCCGGGTACAACATAGACCGCTATGCGACTCCGGCCGGGGGATGCCTCCTTACAGATCCCGGATTTGCAAAGAGGCTGAGAGATCTCTTTGAGCATGATAAAAATCCGAAGATCAGAGATATAGAGCTTCTCAAGTTTGGAAGACACTTTCGCCTGAATGATCGGACGAAACTGATTGTAGGCCGGAAAAAGATGGAGAACGAGGCTATCGAAAATCTGTCGCAAGATTGTGATACCGTGATCAAGGTCAGAGACTTTCCCGGTCCCACGGTTCTTGTGCCTTATGGATGTGAAAAAGAGGATCTGGAGTTGGCCGCCGGTATATGCGCTCTTTACAGTGATGCACCCGGTCGTGTAAAAACCGTTATACAGTGCCGCACGAGGGGGGCTGTTTGCTGTCTTGATATATCATCCGTAGAAAAAGAAATGGTGCAAAGGGTGATAATCTAAGGTCCGAAATCATTTCATTCAGTGGTATTTTGCCTGTAAGCTGCAACTATTCAGATCCATAGAAACAAAGGCACAAGGGAGGATACGAGCACAAGAGGGCTGTATCGAAAAACGGGGCGAATGTCGAAAAGTATGATTGGAAAATTAACCGGTATAGAGGCTTTGTCCCTTTGAGCCTCTTTACGGTTATAATACATTGGAGGTTTTTATGAAGATGAATTTTAATAAAAAAAGTGGTCTTATCCTGCTGGTACTCTTGGCTTTCACAATAGTAGTCTCATTGGTGGGGCGCGATGCCGCTCTTGCGACAGGCGATGAAACCTACAAGAACCTGAAGCTGTTCAATGAAGTGCTTAAGCTTGTGGAGAAGAACTATGTGGAGGAGGTTGATCCAAAGGTTGTCATTCATGGTGCCATAAATGGAATGATAAAATCACTGGATCCGCACAGTACCTTTATGACTGCCGAACAGTACCATGATCTGCAGGTCGATACAAAAGGGGCCTTCAGCGGTTTGGGCATTGTTATAACTATTCAGGATGATATGGTTACCGTTGTATCGCCGATAGAGGACAAACCGGCATTTATCGCCGGTGTCAGGGCTGGGGACAAGATCGTCAGAATAGACGGTAAAACAACAAAGAATTTTACCATACTGGATGCGGTGCATAGTCTCCGTGGCAAGAAGGGAACAAAGGTAACGATAACAATCATTCGCGAGGGCGAAGGCAACCCCATAGATTTTGATATCATACGGGATATTATAGAAATAAAAAGTGTGAAGCAAAAGACATATTCCAGTGATATCGGTTACATAAGGATTTCGAATTTTCAGGAAACAACTGCGGATGAACTGAATGAGGCTTTCAAAGAAATATATGCCGGGGATGTACTTCTCAAAGGACTTGTCCTGGACTTGAGGAATAATCCGGGGGGTCTTTTAGACCAGTCGGTGAAGGTGTCGGATGCATTTCTCAAATCGGGGGCAATTGTATCGTCGAGGGGAAGAACAAAAAGCAGTGAAAGGGTATACGAGGCTCAAGATGATGGTGATGAACCCCAATGTCCTATTGTTGTCTTGACCAATGGTGGAACTGCCAGTGCTGCGGAGATTGTATCAGGTGCGCTTCATGATAACAAGAGGGCCATACTGTTGGGAACTCGGACTTTTGGAAAGGGATCGGTACAGACCATTGTCCCCTTGGAGGATGGCTCGGCGGTCAAACTGACCATTGCAAAGTATTATACTCCTGATGGGGAATCCATTCAGGCCAGGGGAATTATACCCGACGTAGTTATCGAATATGTAAAACCTGTTGTCATGGATGAAGACAAACTCAAACAAGTCAGGGAAAAGGATCTGGAGGGACACATAGAAAGTGAAAAAGATGAAGGGAGAGACGACAGGGCCGATAACGAGATGAAAGATCTCAGGAATGACAATCAGTTGAAAAGCGCTATAGATCTTTTGAAGAGCTGGGATATTTTCAAGAAGATATGAGAATATTGAAAATCTCTGAATAATGCGGTTTTTACTTGTGTGTAGTTTATCGGCTGTCTGTACGATTACGATATCAGAGTGAAAAACAGGATACTGTATTCAAAAAAAAGCGTAAAGGGCAGGGTGTTTTATTCGGAGAAAAGATCTCCTGTCATGTGGGTATGCCTCATCACCCTGTTTGCTGCCGCTTTTTTTGCGGGCTATTCTCTCTATTGCTGGAGATACAGCCAGACCGCAACGGTGTCTATTCCGTCCGAAAAAAAGGGCCTGGATGTAAAGGTTGCAGAAAACCGGGAGGAACGTGCGAGCGTAAGGCAGAAAGATAAAAAAAGCGAGAAGGCCGGAGCGGAAAACAGAATAGCCATTGTTATGGACGATATGGGACATGATTTATTATCTTTACATGACCTCCTTCAGATAGATGCCCCTATAACGGTTTCTGTTCTTCCCCATCTTGCTCATTCTGTAACGGTTGCCCAGGAGGCCTACCGGGCGGGAAGAGAGGTGCTCCTGCACCTGCCTATGGAACCCAATTGTTATCCCGGGAAGCGTCCGGGCCGTGGAGCACTTCTGCTTCGGATGGACAGGGATGAGATCATCGAACAACTGGAAGAAGATATCATGGACGTTCCCCATATATCAGGTGTCAATAATCATATGGGGTCTAAATTTATGGAAGATGAAGAGAAGGTAGAGATAGTACTCGAGCAACTGAAGAATAAGGGACTTTTCTTCCTGGACAGCCTCACAACGAAAAACTCAAAGGGAATAGACGTTGCGAGGAAAATAGGATTGCGGCATGGTAAGAGAGATATATTTCTTGATAATAACTGTGATTTTAAAGATACACTCGATATCTTATATCGTATTGCCGAGAAACGGGACGAGTGGAACACCATGGTAATTATCGGACATCCACATGAAAGTACCATACGGGCAATCAGCGAAGCACAGTCTGTTTTCCGTGACAGGCATATACACATTGTGCCATTATCCGATCTGGTCGAATAAAGGTCACGGTATTTGCAGGGACAGAATCTTTTGCAAAGCCATCAATAATAAATATGAAAACCTCAAACATGATAAGAAATACGGCCATTATAATCATTCTTTTTTCTAGTATCGTGGCATGTACCTATTCCCCATATGAAAGACAAACCGGGGCGCTGGAGCGGGCAGAGATTCCTGTATCCAATGAATACCATCACTACTCCCTTGGGGTACTCTTTGCGCTCGATGGAGAGATTGACAAGGCTATTGATGAATATAAAAGTGCCCTGCAGTTTGACCCGGAATCCCCCTATCTCATGAGCGAACTTGCTACCCTCTACATAAAAAAGGGAGAGATCAAAGTAGCGGTCGGGTTACTGAAAAAGTCTGTCACATGTAACCCTGAGCATGTTGATTCTCATATCCTGCTGGGCAGCCTGTACGGCAATCTCAAAGAATACAAAGATGCAATACATGAATACAAAAAGGTGATCGAAATTGATCCCGAGAAACAAGAGGCATATCTCTTTCTCAGTTTGCTCTACCGTGAAAATAAGGATTATAACAGTGCGATAGATGCACTTAACAACCTTCTTAAGATTGATCCGTCTAATCTGATGGGTAACTATTACCTTGCCAAGACATATGCCGCGGTGGAGAGATACGATGAAACTGAGGCATGGTTTCAGAAAACCCTGGATATCAAGCCGGCATTCAGACCGGCGTTGATAGACCTGGGGCTGCTGTACAGGTCTCAGGATAAGGATGACAAGGCCGTGGAGATGTACAGGGATTTTCTCCAGAATGATCCCACCGACATCAAGATACGGTTCGAGCTGGGGAGGACTCTCCTGAAATTAAAAAGGTATGATTCTGCTGCCGAAGAATTCGAGAAGATACTGGAACGGGACCGTTCTCTTGCGGATGTGAGCTTCTCATTAGGACTTGCATATTTTTTCGGTGGTGAAGAATATGACAGGGCCATCGGGGAATTCCTTGAAGTACTTGAAGCACGTCCCGATGATTACAGGGCCATGTATTTTCTCGGATATACGTATGAAAAGAAAGAACAGTACGAAGATGCAATGAAGAGGCTCGAAGCTATACCCGAAGATTCTGAGTTGTTCGCGGTCGCCCGTATCAGGATGGGATTTATCCTCCAGGAAGAAGGCCACACTGAAAAAGCGATAGAGCTGATAAGGAAAGAGATAGAAAAGGGAAGTCACGATCTTGAATTCTACAGGTTTCTAGCCGCTCTCTACGAGGATGAAGATCGGCTTGAGGATGCGGAGGATATTTTAAAAAAAGGTATTTCCCTTTCACCAGAGGATATAGGGTTGCATTTCAGATTAGGCGTCCTGTATGGCAAGAGAAACAAGCAGCAAGAGAGTATAGAAGAAATGGAGACCGTGCTCATACTTGACCCGGATAATGCTGATGCGATCAATTTCATTGGTTACAGTTACGCAGAGAGAGGCACGAAGCTTGATGAAGCCGAAAGGCTGATCAAAAAAGCCCTTCGTCTGAAACCGGATAACGGCTATATTATGGATAGCCTTGGTTGGGTTTACTTTAAGCAGAACAGGATAAAACAGGCGATAGAGTATCTGGAAAAGGCCTGGGATCTTCTGCCTGAAGACCCCACAATTGCCGGTCACCTTGGCGATGCTTACCAAAAAGATGGCCAGATGGAAAAGGCGCTGAATGTATATAAACGGGCGCTGAACTTTAATCCACAGAACAATAACCTGAAGGAAAAGATAACAAACATACGAATGCCCAGTGAATAACAAAAGTATACTCATTTGTCTTGTCCTCTTTCTGATTTCCGGGTGCATGTCCGGTAAGATTCCGGAGCTCACAAAAGGTGCGATGGTATTTCCCGAAAATGTCCTCGGAAAAATCGCCATGCCGGATAGTGGCGATACAATAAGGGCAACGGCGAATATCACAATCGATTCTCATGAGGGAAAGTATTCCGGGAAGATGGCGCTCTTATTGAAAATGCCTTCTTACCTTCGCGTCGAGACAATGCCGGTCTTTGGTCCGGCGGACTTTTTTCTTTCCGCCAACGAAGAATCTCTCAAGGTATTTTTCCCTGGTGAAGGGAAATTCTATGTGGGTAAAGCGACAAGAGAAAACCTCTTTCTGTTCTTCAAGGTTTTTCTTCCCCTAAGTGACATGGTTCCCATACTTGCAGGATTGCCTCCGCAGGTAATGGGGGGAAGCCTGTCTGAACAGATAGAGGGAAGATTGTACCGTGTGGATATCAGGTCAGGGAAAAGGACTCGGTCACTGTGGGTAAATCCTGATGACTATACATTAACAAAGATTGAAGACATTGATGATGGCAGGGTTACCTACAGGGTGACATTTGAAGATCATGTTGTTGTTAACAAGATGCCCTACCCGCAGAAGATACGGATAGAGGTATTAGAACCTGAAAGGGCACGTATTGATGTGCGTTATCTCTATCTCAATATTTTATCAGACGGAGATATGAGCGTCTTCGACCTCCAAACGCCTTCCGGGATCACTCCTGTATTTCTAGACTGACCGGTTACAGGTTAGCGCGTGATACAACCACTCCAACCTGTAACCGATTCATTTGATATCGACCAGCTTTTTTCTGGCCACATTTGCGGATGTTGTATTGGGATAGTCTTTAATAACTCTCTGCAGCAAGAGTTTGGCGCTGGATTTGTCATCAAGTTTTAGAAAGGAAAGAGCTTGTTTTAAGAGGGCATTGGGAACTTTGTTTCCCTTGGGGTAGATTTGAATTACCCTTTCATATTCGACGATTGCTTCTTCATATTTACCCTCGAAGTAGTCACACTCCCCGATCCAGAATTGTGCATTATCTGAATACTCTGAATTGGGAAAGGATTTCAGAAAGTTGCGAAAAGCCTCTTTCGCCTCGTCGTATCTCCCATCCTTAAATATACTGTATGCGTTTGAGTAAGCTGTTTCCTTATCAGTTGCCGTTTCCTCCTTTGCAGCGGCTGACTCTCCTCCTTCTTTGCTTTTTTCTTTTGTTTCTTTTTCCTTGACCATATTCATGTACTGTTCAAGGCGAGTCAGTCTGTTGGAAATATCCTCCAGATTGTTGCTCAGATCTTTCGATTTGGTTTTTGATTCAAGGGATGCCACTTGTACCTTCAAACTTTCCGTGGTTCCACGAAGCTTTTGAATGCTGTCCCTCAGGTCTATTATATCCGCACCGGCGTCCGCCTGGTCCTTTCTTGACGACTTTATGAATTCACTGTTTCTCCCGACAGCTTCCTGAAGTTTCGAGATATCTTCTTGAAGGGTAGTCAGTTTTGAGAGATCTTCCTGAATGGTGGCCAGTTTTGAGAGATCTTTCTGTAGGGTAGCCAGTTTCATCCCGAGATGCCCTTCAGATCGCCGAAGGTCTTCCTTCGTTGCACACCCGGTGCATGCAAATATCAGAGCTATGAAAAGAACAGCAGCATTTTTCAAGAGAGGATCCCTCCGTGGTTACTGTTTTTTGGGGAATACGATAAAATGATCTCTCCTGTTTTTTGCCCATGCTGCTTCATTCTGCCCGGGATCTACAGGAAGTTCCTCACCATAACTTATGGTGGTTATCCTTGCATTGGCGACACCCAGGTTTGTGAGATATCCCTTTGCCGCTTCTGCGCGTCTTTCTCCAAGGGCCAGGTTATACGCTATCGTTCCCCTGTCGTCACAGTGTCCTTCAATGGTTATTTCGAAATCGGAGTGTTCCAGCAGCCAGTCCGCAAGGTTTTTCAATATATCCCTGGCTTCGGGACTGAGGTCATATTTATCAAAGGAAAAATATATCTCTTTGAATGATTCGGCTTCTGCCAGCATCTTTTCTTCCAAGGCTTTATCTTTTAATGCCTGTTCTTTTAAAGCCTTTTCTCTCAAGGCAGCTTCTTTTTCTGCCTGAGCTTGAGCCTCGGCCTGAGCCTGAGCCTGAGCCTGAGCCTGAGCAGTTTCTTCTGCCGATGGTTGTGCCTGTGCCAGTTCGACATCGCCCCTTATCGCCTGCTCTTTGGCACATCCCCCGACAAAGATCAGAGAAAAACTGCATATGAGCACCATCATCCCTACGATAATCAAATTTCTTTTCATTAGAACCTCCTCCTCCATAAAGTTTGGTGCCCATCCGTGCAGTGAGAGCCTGTCAGTTAAAATACCCCTTTGACAAAAGCTCAACTCCTCCGACTGTGCCTCTGATGGACACTGATAGACACTGATAAATCACATATTTATATAAAGCATAAAACAATTGCAAATTCAATATAAATTTAGGTGCCGGGACCATGAGGGACTCTTGAATGAATCCAGCCCCTTTATGCCGGGTAGCACTCTTCGATTCAAGCCATTGGAGTTTATCACATAAATTCTTCTCTGGCCGCCTCTCATCGAAGAATAAGCCAGATACCTTCCATCCGGTGACCAGGAAGGTGACTCTCCGCCGCCGGCTTCGAACGTAAGCTGCATGCAATTGTCACCGTCTTCTCCAATAGAAAATATCTGGAAGCAGCCGTTTGATGATCCCTCATAAGCTATTCTGGTCCCATCCGGTGACCAGCAGGGCGATGAGTTGTAGGAACCCTCGAATGTCAATCTTCGTATATTTTTTCCTTCCGAATCCATAACAAATATCTGGGGAGATCCGGAGCGGTTCGAGACGAAAGCTATCTTCCGACCATCGGGTGACCACGCCGGAGATACATCTATGGCGCGGTCATCAGTCAGGCGCTCAAGTTTGTCGCTATCGAGGTGTTTGATGTAGATATTTTCGTTTCCATCTTTGCTGAGAACAATGAGGATTCTCTTGCCATCAGAGGACCAGGAGGTGGGTAGATTCAGTCCTCTGAAAGAGGATATTTTTTTTATCTTTCCGCTTGCCAGATTTGTGATGTAACAATCAGGGTTTCCGTCCTTATACGAGGTGAAAGATATTTCTGACGCGTCTGGCGACCAATGGGGTAGAAGCGTGAGAGAATTATAGTCGGTTATCTTGACAAGATCTGATCCATCAAAATTTATCGTATATATCTCAGAGCTGTTATCCTTTTTTCCGATAAAGGCTATCTTGGTATCAAAGACACCAGTTCCGCCGGTGAGTGCCATCAGTATCTCATCAGCGAATTTGAGAACCATGGACTTTTTTTCTTCCGGTTTCCCCCAGTATTTCTTGCCTGTGATAAGTTTTCCTTCAATAGTATCGAAGAGGCGAAACTCCACGGCGAGCTTTTCGCCATCGTAACTGAATCCTCCCTTTACCAGTAAATCAGAGCCGATACCGGACCAGTTTGAAAAGTCGATTTCTCCGGCGGTTATCCCGGCGCTGCCTTGATCTTCGAGGAAGGCGTCTTTGCCGATTATATTAAAGAATCCGGTAATCTTCAGGGACTGGGACAATTGATCCGCAAACCATGCGGGGAGATTATCCTCGACCTCTGCTTTTCCCATATTTTTGAATTCCGGTATCGCCACCGGGAATTTCTGAAACGCGGGAGAGTTTATGTCCAGGTACACCTTGGCACAGGCCGCGGAACCCCACCAGAAAATCAGCAAGAAAATAAGGAAGCTTGTCGTTTTACGCATAATCTCTTTTCCCGTTCGAAACGGTTATGTGGCCCGGGAATTCTTTTGATATTGCGGGGTGTGCTACGCAAAATGAATGTATCACGGGGCCTGGTTTTTTATAGTTGAGAATCCAAGATCAATAATTATACTGGCTTTTTGCATATACATAATGTGCTCATGCCACTCAGGATTCGATCTACGCCTCCTGTTTTATTATAGTTCAGATGAGTGAAATCTTATTCCAAGATCAATATGTCCTTCGTGCACCCATTCGGGGAGAGGGGGAAATACCCCCACCTTTTTGATAGCCTTCAGGGCGGATTCATCAAAATATCTGTTGCCGGACCTCTTCTCAAAGTTCAATTCTACTACGCTGCCGTTCTTTACAATTCTTGCCCCTATGATGGTTTCAAGGTCGTTGTCGGACAGGATGCCTTCAGGCAGAGCCCATTTTTCTTTTATCATAGACCAGACAACGGAGTAATATACCTTCATCTTCATATTCATCTCGGAAGAATCGCCAGAAGGTGTCGGGCGGGACGCTTCTTTCGTGGCTGTGGCAGATGCAACCTTCTTTTTTATATCTTCTATCGCCGTATTGACCTTCTCATCCGGGCTTTTCTTGAGGGTCTTTGTTTCCCGAACAGGGGTATCCAGGCTCTTTTCAACCTCTTTTTTCATTACCATTGAGTGGTTTTTGCGATCCATGCCGACGACTTCCCTGGAGATCGCCTCGGAAGATCTGACCTCCACGGAACTTGAGGGAGTACTCACCAAATCTACAGTATATGATGGTCCGAAGGTCCATCTGGGGTCAGGGAGAGATGGGGAAAAGAATATGATTGAAAGGATAAGGGCATGGAGTAGAAAAGAGAGCACGACCATGTTATTCAAATTCGTGGTATCACCGTGATTTCTCTCCAGTGCCTCCGATAAAAAAGTCATGCCTATTCCTTCGGAGATTCTGTAATCATTCCTAATTTGTCTACGCCGGCCTTTCGTACTTCAGACATAATACGAACAACAAACCCGTAAGGGACATCTTTATCGGCACGCATGAATATTTCTCTATCTATCCTGGAGGAGAAAATACTTTCCAGCTTTGCCTTCAGGCCAGTTATATCTGTCTTGTATTTGTTTATAAATACCTCTTCTTTGTTGTTTATCGTCAATATGAGTTTTTCCTCTCCGACATCCACTGCCTTGGCCTTTACCCGGGGAAGGTTGACGTCAATCCCCATCTGCAGCATAGGGGCGGTAACCATAAAGATTATCAGCAGAACCAGTATAACGTCGACAAGAGGCGTAACATTTATATCTGATATGGGCCGCGTTGCGGTGTTTCTTCGATTTCTTGAATATCTCATTTATGGATGCTCTTTGTGTAATACCTTTCTACAATGTTGAGAAATTCCGAAGAAAAACTGTCTATTTCCACCGTCATGGTTTTTACCTGATTGGTGTAGTAGTTATAGAAGATGACTGCGGGTATAGCCGCTGCCAGGCCGGCAGCTGTTGCTATCAGGGCTTCCGATATTCCCGGAGCGACTACCGCCAGTGTGGCGGAACCCTTTACCCCAATGCCCTTGAAAGCGTTCATTATACCCCAAACGGTTCCGAACAATCCTATGAACGGACATGAACTTCCCGCTGTAGCGAGAAATCCCAGGGAACTTTCCAGTTTTGTCGTTTCTGAATCACACGCCCTGTTGAGAGCCCTTTCAACGTTATCCAGTCCCCTCATCTCCAGCGAGATCTCGGAGTCTGCGTCAGAAAGAGTATCCCTCCTGATCCCGGCGATTTTCACCAGTTCGGTGTAGCCCGCCCTGAATACCTCGGCAATCTGTGAATGCCTGAATTTTTTCGATTCGGGAAAGACTTCCGACAATTTATTAATCTTCATGTATCTGTCCAGAAACATGTCATTTTCTTTTCTGGACCGTTTAATAACCCTGTATTTCATCAGGATAATTGCCCAGGAGACCACGGAAAAGAAAAGGAGCAACAGAAGCACAAACTGAACCATGGGTCCTGAGTCCAATATCATGTTGAGTACGTTTCCATGAAACTGTCTTCCAAGATCTGTAGATGTTACGGCCAAAGCTTCATTCACATTGATTCTCCTGAGTGATTATTGAGACTGTTGAAAGACCTGGTGAATATACCCTCACAAAGTCGATTTGGGGAAACTTTGTAGTTTAAATTCATGCCATTGTCAATATATCTTTTTGGAAATACCGGGGACTTTCAGGGGATTCGGAATCAATTTCAACAGACTACACACATTTCTATTCTCTCTTAAAATCCTCGCCATGTCTTATGCTTTAACCGCCATGATTCGTTTCTTGATGCCAAACCTTTTCCCGTGTTTTCTCTGTCAACGACTTTTTTACGTGCATGCCTGGAGCGTACCGCCTGCAGTCGTTGCGTCCCTTCTGCTTTACACTGTACATGGCTATATCGGCATTCTTCATCAACATGTCGGGGTTGGTGCCATCATCCGGATAGATGGCAATACCGATACTGGGGGTTGTATAGAGTTCTCTTGCGCCCACAATAAAAGGTTCCTTGAAAGCATCCAGTATTTTCAGGGCGATTGTGAGCACGTCTTCCGCATCCTCTATTTCCGGCAGGAGTATCAGAAATTCATCTCCCCCCATTCGGGCGATTGAATCGCTCTTGCGCAGGAACTCCGGGAGGCGTCTGCCGACAGTCTTGAGTACCTCGTCTCCCACGGTATGTCCCCATGAATCGTTTATGTCCTTGAAATGATCCAGGTCGAGCAACATGACAGCCAGTTTTTTGCCGCTTCGCTGTGCGTGTGCCAGTTCAAGCGATAGACGATCGTCAAACAATATCCGGTTGGATAGTCCTGTGAGCGGATCATGGGTGGCCAGATGAGAAAGTCTTTCCTCCACCTTCTTGCGGTCAGTGATATCTAGGGATGTTATAATTGCCCCTTCGGGGAAGGGAGATATCTTTATGTAAAGAAACGTATCGGCGTACTGTTCATTGGCAAACTCCTTTGATACACCCGACTTGATGCATTCCATCAGTTCGGAGTACATATCACTCGTGTGTCTTCCCGCATAATCCCTGTACATAACATCTCCGGGTTCGGGTAGTCTGCCGCCCGATTTAATCTTTTCATGATTATACCCCGTTATTACTCCCCTGTTATCCACGATTATGGTTTCAATGGGATTGTTTTCGAATAGCGCGCGGTATCTTTCTTCACTTTTGCGCACAGTCTCCTCTGCGAGTTTGCGTTCGGTAACATCCCTGGCAATTCCGCGGAACCCCGTGGGATTGCCGGATGAATCTGTTATAAGAGATGCGGATAAGGCGACGGTTCTTACGATTCCGTCCGGTCTGATAACTTCATAGTCCTTTGCCTTTGCGGGTTTTCCCGTCCGGTATACCTCGTTGAATGTCTCGTACATCTTCTTTGCAGTTTCTGGTTTGGCGTATCGCAGGTTGTTCATTCCCAGCAGTTCGTTCCTTGACAACCCGGCTATCCTGCACAGAGCATCATTAAAAAATATGAAATTTCCTGCGAGATCGACCTCGAGATATGCCTCCTCGATATTTTCCAGAATGGTGCGGTACTTTTCTTCACTTCGACTCAGCGCATCTTCCATGCGGTGCCTGTAGAGGGCCATTTCAATGGTAATGCGCAGATATCTATCTTCAAAAGGCTTGGTGATAAACCCAAACGGATTTGTTGCCTTTATCTGTTCCATCCTGTCTTCGGCGATCATGGATGAGATATATATTATCGGTGTGTTATCTTTGGCATTAATTAGGGATGCGGCCTCTATCCCGTCTATACCCTTCCCCAACGTTATGTCCATCAGTACGATGTCAGGGCGCAGTTCCGCCGTTTTCCTGACGGCGTCCTCTCCGGAAGAAACCGTGGCGGCTACTCCATACCCCATGTCCTGCAGCCTGTTACGGATATCCATTGCGATAATCGGTTCATCTTCCACAACGAGAATTTGTTTCTTCACGCACCCCCCCATGTACATCGCTAATTGTTGTACCATATAGCATACTTTATCGTATTATCAACCAGTAATTTCCACGCCAAAAGCCGTTGCTAATAATCCGACGGTAACTCCTTTTGCCTGTCTGTTACTATCATTCCTTGACAGGGAACTTGATTTTGTTACAGAATGAAAAAGTGAAAAAGGTGTGGACGCTCGGCTTGCCGGTTAGAATCGACCGTAACTGTATATATTTCTTATCAGGTGTGAATACATATGAATTGTAAATCTGCCAGGGCACATATAAACCGCGTTGTGACGATACTGATTATCATCACACTGTTGCTGCTGTGCAGTTGCGAAGGCGATAAACCGGCTGGTGAACCTCATGCAGGGGGATCATCCGCGGACAATGCCGCCTATGGGGGTATTATGGTCGAGGGATCCATAGGCGATGCCTCCAACTTGATCCCCATACTCTCTTCAGACAACACATCTCACAGTATCGCATCCCTGCTCTTCAACGGTCTTGTGAAATATGACAAGGATATGAATGTGGTGGGTGATCTCGCAGAATCATGGGATATCTCCGAGGATGGTCTGGAGATCACCTTCCACCTGAGAAAGGGGGTCAGGTGGCACGACGGACATTCCTTTACCGCCGATGATGTCCTGTTTACGTACCGGCTTACCATAGATCCCAAGACCCCTACCGCGTATGCGGGGGACTTTCTCAGGGTAAAGAATGCGCAGGTTATCGACCCTCATACTTTTCGCGTTACCTACGGAGAGCCATTTGCCCCCGCCCTTACAAGCTGGAGCACCTCGGTGCTTCCTCGGCACCTGCTGGAGGGAAAGGATATTACCAAAACGCCCCTCTCTCGCCACCCGATAGGCACGGGACCTTACATGTTCAAGGAATGGAAGACCGGTCAGAAGATAGTCCTCGTCTCCAATCCGGACTATTTTGAAGGGAGACCCTATATTGACGGGTATATTATGCGGATCATCCCCGATATGGCCACCATGTTTCTGGAGCTTCGCGCGAAGGGAATAGACCGGATGGGACTGACGCCGCTGCAGTATACCAGACAGACGGAAAACAATCTGTTTCGCACGAATTTTAATAAATACCGGTATCTGTCATTCTCCTATGTCTATCTTGGGTATAATCTGGAAAACCCCCTTTTCCAGGACCGACGGGTCAGGCAGGCCCTCAGTTACGCGATAAACAAGAAGGAGATAGTCGAAGGGGTTCT
>JAFGQD010000144.1 GCA_016935875.1 Deltaproteobacteria bacterium | reverse complement strand
TTTTTCTTACTACTCTGGGACAGGTGGGTAGGCGCGATTTCAGTCGCCCCTCAAACAGAACGATGGAGAGAGTGGTAAAAGCTCCCCTAATCGCTATTGAAGCTCCCCGCAACAAGTTGCGGGGAATCTCCGATTGGTATGGAACATGTTTATTTTTATTCGCTCGCTAACCCCGCCGCAAGCAGCGGAGAAGGCGCTCGCTGTTCAATCCATACCTGAGCAGGTACAAATTTTTAAAGGATGACAGATCATGGTGAAATGGAACAAGAGCAGAAATATCTTCGAGCATCAGCACTCGAAATCCTATCAATGCGAACTGAAAGAGACGGATCAGCCCAATTTATACAAAGAAATATTCCCCTATGACGAAGTTTCGAAGATAGATTTCGACAACAGAATCGTGTCGATGATGCCGGCTGAGGATATCTTTATAACAGACACCACCTTCAGGGATGGCCAGCAGTCGAGGCCCCCCTTTACCGTTATCCAGATACTCAATCTATGGAAGATGCTGAACAAACTCAGCGGTAAGAGCGGGATCATACGACAGTCGGAATTCTTTCTTTACACCGATAAAGACAGAGAAGCGTTAGATCGATGTCTCGAAATGGACTTCAGGTACCCGGAGATTACCGGATGGATACGGGCTAAAAAGGAAGACATTCCCCTGGTTAAAAATGCCGGGCTACGGGAGACAGGAATCCTTACGTCGGTATCCGATTATCATATCTTTCTAAAACTGGGTTTCACACGGAAAAAGGCCCTGGATACCTATATTGGTATAGTCAAATCAATCCTGGATGCGGGTATCGTTCCACGATGCCATTTTGAGGATGCAACAAGGGCGGATATCTACGGATTCTGCATACCGTTCGCCATAGAATTGATGAAGCTCCGGGAAGAAAGCGGGATCGATATCAAGATACGGCTCTGCGATACGTTAGGCAACGGGATCAGCTATTCGCAAGCGGCTCTTCCCCGCAGCGTACCTAAAATGGTGCGCGCCTTCATCGACGACGCCGGGGTACCGGGACACCTTCTTGAGTGGCATGGTCACAACGATTTTCACAAGGCTCATATAAATTCAGCCACTGCCTGGCTGTATGGATGCGGCGGTGTTAACGGAACGCTTCTGGGATTAGGCGAGAGAACAGGTAATGCCGCCATAGAGGGTCTTATAATGGAATATATCGGCCTGAGGGGCAATGAATCAGAGATCGACACAACCGTCATCACGGAGATAGCCGATTACTGCGAAAAAGAAATAGGGATAAAGATTCCAGACAATATGCCCTTTGTTGGCTCCGATTTTAACGTCACGAGGGCAGGCGTTCATGTGGACGGACTGATCAAGAATGAAGAGATATACAATATATTCAATACTGAAAAGTTGTTGAACAGGCCGGTTCTTGTAGAGATTACTGACAAATCGGGCAAGGCCGGGGTCGCGCATTGGATAAATATACGCCTTGGACTGAAGGAGAAAGATGTCATAACAAAAAGACACCCCGGCATTTCAAAGATACATAAGTGGATAACCGGCGAATATGAGACGGGGAGAATTACGAGTATCTCTCATGAAGAAATGGAAAAGAAGGTTAGAAAGTACCTCCCGGAACTGTTCATGTCCGATATGGAAAAGATTAAATACAACGCGTCGCAGGCGGCAATGAGGGTTGTTGAAGAGACTGTGGAACACCCTGCTATGAAGACGATGAAGGCGGAACTGCAGGAGCCCATCATGCAACAGGTGATTGACGAGAATCCTTCCATTCAGTGGGCCTATGTAGTTGATATAAATGGTATAAAGACCACAAAGAACATTACTGGCATAGCCGACAGGGCACGGTACGAAAATTTCGGCGTAGGGACTGACTATTCGGACAGGGACTGGTACTATGGCCCCCTGCAGTCGGGAAAGACTCATGTAAGCAACTTCTACATATCAAGGATGACGGGAGCATTGTGCATAACTGTGTCAGGTCCTATTGTCGATGATAATGACGATATTGCCGGTATATTCGGCGTGGATATCAAGTTCGAAGAATGGGCAAACAGAGTGGAGGATATAGCGGAAGCGACGAGGCTCGCCCTGAAGTCGGAATACGAGGCTAAAAAGAGATTGGAAAGGGGTAAGGATTAGAAGCCAGTAACCTAGCGTACCACCCACTGATCAAAGGGCAGGTCTTCCGGTTCTGTATCAGTGGGAGCCAGTTCCGCTATAAAGCGGGACGGAACAGCATCCGCGCTCCACACACCCCGGGTACGGCCTACCAGGGGATGGCAGAAATAGAGCTGATCCTTCGCCCGGGTGGTCGCGACATAGAAGAGCCTTCTCTCTTCATCTTCACCACCGGGTTCCTTCAGGGCGCGCGCCAGAGGAATCATGCCTTCAGAACACCAGATCATAAACACCGCCGACCATTCAAGACCCTTGGCCTGGTGGATCGAGCTGAGGACAACCTTGTGATTGTTCTCTTCCGGTCGGTACGGTTCCTCTTCCGTTATGTTTGTCATCAAGGCAAGATCGCTCAGAAACTCCCCCAGTGAATCAAATTCCGAGGAAAACTGCGACAACTGTTTCAGATCCTCTTCGCGTGAGGTCCCGTCCCCATATCTCTCCTCTATGTAATCCCGGTAGCCTCCGTCCAGTATGGCGTCGACAATCTCCGTAAGGATATTGGACGCAGACAGTTCGAGAACAGCTTCCAGTGTTTTCCTGAACCGTATGATGCCGGCCGCGGCGGCCTTCGGAACCTGCTTCATGAACTCGTCGGAAAAGACGGATACGAGGGGGTCCTTCTGAGAAGAGACAAAATCCCATATTTTGCGCGCTGTCACTTCCCCGATCTTCTGGTAGAGCTTCATCACCCGCTTCCACGCGATCTCGTCGAGGGGGTTCGCGGCGATTCTCATAAAGGCGGTCACGTCCTTGATGTGGGCCTGTTCGAAAAACCTGATCCCCGACCTGATCTCGAAGGGGATACCTCTCCTGACCAGCTCCATCTGCAGTTCCATGGAGTGGTAGTGAGCCCGGTAAAGAACGGCGATTTCCCCCAGAGGCATGCCTTCATCGGCCAGTTCAATGATGCGCTGGGCGACAAAGTCGGCCTGCTGCAGGACATTCCTGACGGGGACGAAGACGGGCCGCACCCCCTTCCGCCTGACCGCCCGCAGTTCCTTTTCGAACTGATGACGGTTATTCACGATACTCATATTGGCCAGGTGGAGAATTTCCGGCGTGCTTCGGTAGTTGGTCTCGAGTTTGAATACCTTCGCATCCGGGTACTTTTCCGGGAAACTGACGATATTGGCAAAGTTCGCCCCTCTGAAGGAGTAAATGCTCTGAGAATCGTCCCCCACCACCATCAGGTTTCGGTGACAGGCGGCGAGAAGGTCCAGTATCTTCGCCTGGATGATGTTGGTATCCTGGTACTCATCCACCAGTATGTGCTCGAACTGAT
>JAFGQD010000143.1 GCA_016935875.1 Deltaproteobacteria bacterium | reverse complement strand
CTCCCTGATCTCTTTCGTCGCCTTTTTGATACAGCTCGAAAAGAGAGAATCGATGGTCGTCAGCTCGCCTGTCTCATCCTCGTAGGTGATCAGGCTGTTGAAAATCTTGTGTTTGCAGTGCTCGGACCAGGTCTGCGCGAGACACTCGAGTTCCACATCGGTGATCTTTTTACCGAGACCTGCATTCAGCCGTCCGTGCAGGACGGCCTCATCGCGCAGGTGATCGCGGATTATCTTCATCTCATCGACGGTCAGGGCAAGCACCCGGGTATTACTGATCTTCTGAAGCTCTCTGTCGCTTACATCGAGGTCGATCTCTTCGGTGGTCGGATCATCTTTGATGATGACGTGGGGGATGTAAGGGGAAACCCCCTGAGCGGGATTCCACTCCTCTTTGCCGATGATCTCGTAGCGCTGAATGAGTTCGTTGGCCAGGAGCCCCGATGCGATCCTCTCGGCGTCACTCTTGTCGAGGTCCCCTTTCAGGGCGTACTGCCTCGATGTATACACCTCCACGGTCCCTTGTTTGCCGAGGAGCAGTTCGATCGCCTCCCGCGCTGTTTTTCCCACATTGTCGGTGACGCCGGGCCTGAATCCCACCTCGATCAGCCAGTCGAAACCATCCGCGAGCCCTTTGTCTGTAACATACTCCTGAATGATGGGGTCGGAGAGGGGACCGCCGGCCGCCGCCGCCAACTCACTCTCGGCAATATCCCCCTCCAGGGTATATACATCGATGGTTTTGACCCCGGTGACATCGATCCCGAGATGCTCGGTTATCTTTCTCCCCGTCTTTTCTCCCAAAACATCCCTGATGCCCTGCCTGAATCCGACTTCTATCCTGTGAACCATAGCTGTTTCTCTTGAACCGTATGTAATAATTCCACGAAACCGTGGATGTTTCTATGTCAGCTTTTCCTTCACCACACCGACAATCTGGTTGCAGTACTTATCTGTTTCCTCGTCCGTCGGCCCTTCGACCATCACGCGGCACATATTCTGTGTGCCGGAGTAACGGACAAGGACCCTCCCCCTATCGCCGAGCTTTTTCTCCACTTCTTCAATTACGTTCACCAGTTCGGGAATCGTGGATATTTCGGGTTTCGAGGGCACATCCACATTGATAAGTCTCTGTGGGAACACCTTCATTATCTTGCCAAGTTCGGAGAGGGGTTTCTTTGCCCGTTTCATTGCCGCCAGGACCTGCAGGGCGGAAAGGATCCCATCGCCGGTCGTGTGGTGGTTGAGAAAGATAAGGTGCCCCGAATCCTCACCACCGATTGAAGCCCCCTTCTCCTTCATCATCTCAAGGACGTACCGGTCTCCGACAGGGGCGGTGGCCTTTTCTATGCCGAGCCTTTTGAGCGCGAGTCCGAACCCGATATTACTCATTACCGTATCAATCACCAGATTGCTGGTAAGGGTTCCCTCTTCTTTCATCATCTCGGCGCATATCGCGAGGATCCGGTCTCCCGTGAGAATGCCTCCCTTTTCATCAACGGCAATGACCCGATCTCCATCTCCATCGAAGGCAAATCCGACATCCGCACCCCGTTTGATAACCTCCTCGGCCAGCTTCTCCGGATACTGGGAACCGCACCCTTCGTTGATATTTTCCCCGTTGGGTTCGGCGAAGATGGTGTGAACCTCCGCGCCCATTTCAAAGAAGGGTTTCGGTGCGATCCGGTAGGTGGCGCCGTTGGATGCGTCCAGCACCACACGGGTTCCCTCAAGGGTGTATTTCTTCGGAAAGCTGTTTTTCAAAAAAACAATATATCGTCCCCGGGCGCCCTCCAGGTTATACGCCTTTCCCAGATTCTTGGGTGAAGGGTGGAGAAATTTCATCTTGTTTGCGAGGACCATCTCCTCGATCTCCAGCTCCTTTTCGTCGGGGAGCTTGTATCCGTCGCCGGAGAATATCTTGATTCCATTGTCCTGAAAGGGATTGTGGGAGGCGGATATAACGATGCCCGCATCGGCCCGCATGTTGCTGGTGAGAAAGGCGACTCCGGGGGTCGGCATGGGACCGACAAGGTATGCGTCTACGCCCATGGAACAGATCCCGGAAACAAGGGCATACTCGATCATATATCCCGAAATGCGGGTATCTTTCCCGATGATAATCCTCGGGTGGTGACCTCGACGTTTGAAGAGATGGGCAGTTGCGATCCCGATCCGCAGGGCAATTTCAGACGTCATGGGGTATTCATTTGCCACACCCCGTATCCCGTCTGTCCCGAAAAGCTTGCCCATGGTTTTGCCGTCCTTATTGCTGATTGATTGGGTGTTCCCTATACATTATTTAGAGAGGTTTTACAATAAGCAAACCAGGGATTTCCTCAGTTTCCCCGCTCGTATCGGCTTCAGAACGATATCATGACCCGTCATGGATCAGGTCTATGATCGTGATTTCAGGAGGGGCCATGAGACGCATCGGAGGCCCCCACGTCCCCGATCCCCTGCTGACGTACAGCATCGCTCCGTCCGCTAGTTGGTACCGGCCGCTATTGAAGGAAAAGACCAGGCGTGTGAGAAGGGTGAAGGGGAATATCTGTCCCTTATGGGTATGGCCGGAGAGCTGGAGGTCAAACAATGCCGGCGATCCTTTGAGCACAACCGGCTGGTGCTTGAGGAGGATGGTAAAACGGTCGTCTGAAAACCCGGAAAGCAGTTTGTCCTCCCGAACGCCTTCAACAGCGCCGAAGATCTTGGCAGTGGGATCATCGACGCCGGCAATCGTTATAAACCCTCCCACATCTGCTCCTTCACCTCTCAGGACCGTAAAGCCCGCCGTCCTTGTGAAGTTGAGTGACTGGGTGAGGCCGGCGTAGAACTCATGGTTCCCCGTAACGGCAAATTTCCCGTATGCAGGGGCTATCTTCCGGAGGAGCTCCACGAGGCAGGACAGGTTATCTGTCTCTCCATCCACCAGGTCACCCGTGGAGACGAGCATGTCCGGAGCGGCGGCCCTGACCTCCTTGAGGATACGTTCCAACCGTTTTTCCCGGACGATGAGGCCGAGGTGTAGGTCGGAGATCTGGACAATCCTGAATGTTCCGATCTCCTTGGGTACCTTGGCCGTCCGTATGGTGATTGTCTCACTGCGGATATGTAAGGCCTCTATAGAGCCGTAGAGTGCCAGGGCGACCGCCAGTGAGAGCACCGTGATAAAACAGTGTCGAGCGGAGGGGATGACGGTGGAAGGATCAAAAGAAAAGATATACGCACTCAGGTGCACAAGGATGCGGTAGCAATCGCAGAAAAGGGAGAGACTAAGCAGCAGGAAGGCGATGCCCATCCATATATACCCTGTCCAGGAAAAAAAGATGGCGAAGGATTCGAAGCCGTTTCTCTCCGATATGTGGACGATAACGGGAGCAAGGACCATCATGAGCATGAAGAGAGCAACACATCTGCTGGTCCTGGTTCCAAGGGCGAGAGATGCCTTTGCCTCCAGAAAGAGGTAAAGGTGAACCCCGCTGTAGATAAGGAAAAACACCAGGAGAAAGATAGTCTTCACCGCCTGTTTTTTATCAGCCATGAAATCTTCACTATAAAAATTGATCAGGGTGGAGAACGCTCAAGTAATCTACCCTTTGTACAATACGATTTGGAAAAAAGTCTTATCATTTTTGCCTGTTTTTTCCTATGTATAATTTCTCCTTGACAGAGATTGCCATTGATAGTACGACTTAACATTGAGAAGGAAAAAGTTCTCTTTTATAACGTAATGGAAGGAATTCTTTCATCATGCCGCTTGATTCATTACTCTCAGCAAAAAAGAAACACCTCACCGCGGCCCAGCAGCGGGCTGTAAAATACATCACTGAAAATTACGAGGATGCCGTTTTCCTGACGGCATCAAGCCTGTCACGGCGTATAGGTGTCAGCGAAGCTACTATCGTACGGCTTGCTCAGGCTCTTGGATTTCACGGTTTCCGGGGAATGCAGAGGATGTTGCGGGAGAGTTTTCAAAATCGACTCTCCACCGATGCGCGACTTGAGCACACGGTTAAACACGCCAAAACCGATGAGGAGGTTCTGGTAAAAGTTGTACAGGAAGACATCCGTAACCTTACTCAAACCCTCGAGTCCCTTTCAATCGAGACCTTTGAGCAGGCGGTCACGGAAATGGCAACCGCCCGGAAGATTTTTGTCGTCGGATTAAAAGGCAGTCATTCAACCGCAGTGGTACTTGCACGGTATCTCGGTTTTTTAAGGGAGGGAATATGTCTAGTACAACCGGGACATGGGGACATATGGGATTCCTTTCAGGGCGTCGATGAGAAAGATTTGGTAGTAGGTATCAGCTTTCCTCGATATACCCAGCTCACCGTAGATGCCTTGGAATATGCCAACATTCAGGGAGCCAAGGTAGGGGCAATTACAGATTCGCTCTTCTCTCCACTTGCCGATTACGCCCATTGGGTGCTCCCGGTCAGACATCAACTGGATTCCTTTATTGAGTCATATACCGCTGTTGTAAGTTTGATTAATGCACTGCTCACGGCCCTGAGTATCCGTAATCCACAGGAAACATTGGCGGCGCTGAAAAAAAGGGAGACTCTCTGGAAGGAGAAAGATATCTACTGGGCGATGCCTGCAGAGAGGAACAGAAAATGATATCTGAACAACCTATTCCGGAAGGAGGTGAGAACGAATACAGGAGATTATTAATAAATTGTATGGTTCTAAAGATGAAACTTGACTCATAAAAAAAGGAGGAGAAGATGAAAAGATCATTGTACGTAGTTTTGGTGGTTTGCCTGGCCGTTTTTCTGGGTTTTGCGGGTCCGGCTGTAGCAGCCGAGAAGGTATTTCTGACCATAGGAACCGGCAGCCCGGGGGGCGCTTATTATCCCCTTGGCGGTGGTATGTCTGTTGTTATCCAGAAAACTGTCGATGGGGTCAGGTGTGCGGCCGAGTCAACGGGCGCATCGGTGGAAAACAGCCGACTGGTGGGTTCTGGGGACACCGATATGGGGATGGTCATGGGGAGTGTTGCCTTCAAGGCCGTCGAGGGGTTGGAGCCCTTTGAAAAGAAATTCCCGCTTGTGGCCCTGTTCCAGATGTATCCCGCCCCGGAACATATTGTGACTACCAAACAGTCCGGAATCAAGACGATAGCCGATTTGAAGGGGAAAAAAGTATCTATCGATGTTCCCGGGAGCGGTTGCTCAACCATGGCCAAGGCTATCCTGGAGGCGGCCGGTTTTGATCTTGAAAAAGACCTGACACTTGCCAATCTTTCCCAGTCGGAATCTGTCCAGGCCATGAAAGACGGTATTGTCGATGCCTGCTTCTTCAATTTTGCCTATCCCGGTTCGGCTGTCATGGATCTTGCCGCTACGAGGGATATCGTCATGGTTCCCGTCAGCGAGCAGTTTGCTGATACAATTGTCAAGAAGAATCCTTACTATCTTAAGGTAACTATTCCCAAGGGAAGCTATGATGACGTTGATTACGATGTTCTCTGTATCGGCGACTCCAACGTGATGGTCGCCAACAAGAATATGCCTGACGATATCGCCTACAAGGTCGCCAAGGCGATTTACAGCAACGTGAATGAGGGCAAATACGCCCTTATCAACATTCATCCGATTGCCGCTCAGTTGACGCCCGCAAATGCGGTTAACAGCCCGATAGCACTCCACCCGGGCGCGGCGAAATACTTTAAGGAAGTAATGAAATAAAAACCAACGGCCCGGCCGGCACTATGACCGGCCGGGCACTTGCACCTATGACCGTGAGAATCATATATATCCTGTTCTTGATGATCCAGTTGTTGCATGTTCCTGCCTGTGCGGCGGAAAAAGGCAACCTGCATCTTCAGGTGGTGGGGCAACCTGAGGACAGGGTTCTTCTGGAGTTTCAGGTTGAGGCGGGAGATCTTTTTTATATCGATTATGTCCATTCTTCTGATCACACCCCGGTTCATGACATTTTTCGAATGGATGAGGGTGGAATCGTTCTTATTGAGGAAGATTTCGACTGGTATGGCTCAGGCCTGGAATCTGTTTCAAATGCCGGAGCGAGGGTTTCCCTTTCGGGGAATAAGACGAAGGTCTTTCTGCACCGGGAATGTCCCATGTTTCTGCTTCGTGTGGGAAGGGTGGCGGGTCATGTTATTACATACAAAGACAGACGGATTCCTCTGCTGTCCATTGCCAAGGGGGGGGATTCGGTATGGATTCGTCTGGTGAAAAAGGAGAGGGAAGAGTGATTATGGAAAAAAAAATTGACAAAATCATTGATCCGTCACTCGAGGAAGAAATCAGTGTTGCGGAGGGCGCCGCACAGGAAATTTTAGAGGAGCTTGAGAAAAAAAGGATGTATACGGGCGCAGGCGGTCAGGCAATCACAATCATCGCTGTCCTGACTTCCTGTTATCATCTGGTCTATGCCTATCTTCACCCGTTCTTTGCCCTTGACCACAGGGCGCTACACTGGATGTTGATGTCTGTCCTGCTCTTTGCCCTCTACCCTCTTTCCCGGAAAAGGTCTCCCAAAAACAGAATGTCTGTCCTGGACGGGGCATTCCTGGTTATCTCCGCTGGCATATGCGTCTGGATATTTATTTATTCAACACCGATATTGAACCGCGCGGGCACGTTTTTACCTATTGATGTGGCAATGGGAACCATCCTTATACTATTGGTGCTGGAGGCGGCGAGAAGAACAACGGGACCGGCCGTTCCGCTTATTGCAATTATATTTATCTGTTATGCGCTATTCGGTCCCTATCTGCCCGATTTCATATGCCACAAGGGATACAGTATCAAGAGACTGTCCACCTACCTGGCTCTTTCTACTGACGGGGTGTTCGGCGTTCCCATAGGGGTCTCCGCGAATTTTATCCTCCTGTTTATCCTGTATGGTGCCCTTTTGAGGAAGACGGGTGCGGGACTGTTCTTTACGGACGTTGCCTTCGCTTTGACAGGCTGGTCAAGGGGCGGTCCGGCAAAGGCGGCCGTTGCTTCCAGTACATTTTTTGGAATGATATCGGGGAGCTCTGTGGCGAATACGGTGACAACCGGTTCTTTCACCATACCCCTCATGAAGAGAACGGGTTATCCGGGATACTTTGCCGCAGGTGTGGAGGCCTCATCATCAACCATGGGGCAGATTATGCCTCCCATTATGGGGGCTGCCGCTTTTATCATGGCCGAGTTTTTATCCATTCCCTATTATAAGGTATGTATTGCCGCCGCAATACCCGCGTCCCTTGCCTTTTTTTCAACCTTCATGCAGGTGCATTTCCGGGCTGTTTCAATGGGTCTGTCGGGTCTGCCGAGGGCGGATCTGCCAAGAATCGGAAAGGCCTTTGCCGAGGGATGGCATCACGTCTTTTCAATCTTTCTTCTTATCTACTTCCTCATGAGAAATTTTTCCCCGGAACGGGCGGTGTTCTGGGCGATTGTTGCGACAGTCGTCTCCTCGTTCATCATGAATATCATCAGAAGAAAATCTGCCAGGGAATTTGGAATGTTGATCCTGGAGGGCCTGAAGGAGGGTGCCACGGGGGCCGTTGAAGTAGCCGCCGCCTGCGCCGCGGCGGGTATCATCATAGGCTGTATCACGATGTCGGGACTGGGAATCAAATTTTCGTCTCTCATTGTCGACGCGTCAATGGGACATCTCTATCTTGCCCTGCCCTTTACCATGATTGCCTGTGTCTTTCTTGGTATGGGAGTCCCCACCACCGCCCAGTATATTATTATTTCGTCCCTTGTCTCGCCCGCTCTTATCCAGATGGGGGTACTGCCCATTGCCGCGCATCTCTTTATCCTGTATTACGGCACGAGGGCAGACATCACGCCGCCGGTGGCATTAGCCGCTTACGCCGGAGCGGGAATTGCCAAGTCCGATCCCTGGAAGACGGGCATCTGTGCTTTCCAGCTCGGCATAGCGGGATTTATCATCCCCTTTATGTTTGTTTACGCGCCCGAGTTGCTGCTGATCGGAGATCCGTGGCATATCTTGACGAGTTTCCTGACGGCGGTTTTCGGAATTGTCTGTCTTGCGGCCGGTGTTCAGGCCTGTCTGCTTGTCAAGGCTAAATGGTACGAAGTGGTACTGCTTCTGATGGTGGCGTTACTGATGATAAAACCGGGTCTGATGACTGATGGGATGGGTTTTGCGTTGTTTGCCGTGGTTTTCATCTCGCAGTGGCTGAGGAAAAAGCGTGGTATGGCACCAACAGCCGCCACATAGAGTGGCGGTACTAAGAGATCGGGGAGGGAAATGTCATGAAAAGATCATTGGAAAAAGTTTTTAATCCCGGGTCGATTGCAGTGATAGGGGCCTCCGAAGCTCCGGGGAAGGCGGCCGAAAGGAGGACGAGGAGCCTTATCCAGGGAGGGTACAAGGGGGATATTTACCTTGTAAACCCGAAGAGGGACGAACTCTTTGGCATGAAGGCCTACCATAGCATTACGGAAGTAGATAAGGAAATAGATCTTGTTATGATTATCGTTGCACCCAGATTTGTCGCTTCCGCCGTGGCGGATAGCGTAAAGATGGGGGCAAAGGGGATTATCATTATTACCGCAGGTCTCGGAGAGACAGGTGAAGAGGGAAAAAAGATCGAATCGGAAATTTTGAGCGAGGCTGCAAAGACAGGCGCCTATGTCATTGGCCCTAACTGCAGCGGCATGTTCAATGCCTCGGCAGATATCAATATGCTGGGCATTCCCACTATCAATAAGGGCTCGATCTCGGTTCTTACACAGAGCGGCAATGTGATCGACTCACTCACGCATTTCGCCAAAATGAAGGGATGCGGCTTTAACAAGATGATCAATGTCGGCAATGCCGTAGGAGTTCACTTACATGAGTACATTACGTACCTGAAAGATGACCCTGCCACAAAGGTCATCGCGACCTACCTTGAAGGCATCAGGGGAGGAAACGAACTGATCAGGGTTGCCCGGGAAACGGCAAAGACAAAACCGATCATTGCCCTTAAGGTGGGAAGATCGCGCGCAGGGGCACGGGCTGCCGCTTCCCATACTGGTTCTCTGGCTGGCGACGATATAATCCTGGATGCCGCCTTCAGGCAGGCGGGTATCGTGAGGGTGTCCAATGCGGATGAACTGGTTGATATGGCAGATGTATTTTCCAATTGTCCCCTCCCGAATGGCAACAGACTGGTCATCATGTCAGAGGGTGGTGGCGACAACTCCATAGCGGCGGACAATGCCGAGAAGTACGGCATGCAGGTCCCCATCCTCAGCGAGGAAACCCAGGGAAAAATGAAACTCATTCTTCTTGCGGGGATGCCTGCCCATAACCCGATTGATTATGGTGGAACGGCGGAAGAGAATCCGGATGTTATTACTCAGTGTGTCAAAGCATGCATGGAGGATGATCAGGTCGATGGAATATTGATAACCGGGTTCTTTGGAGGTTTTTTTGATATCATCGCTCCTCATATTGCGGCGCTGGAAGAACAGACAGCAAAAGATCTGGTCGATCTGGTTAAAAAATATAAGAAACCACTTATTGTGAATACCAGTTATGCCAGAGATTCCATTAAATCTCTCGACACATTAAAGGAAGCCGGGATTCCGGTAATTGAATCTTCCGACAGGGCCGCGCAGTGCATGAGCGCGCTGATGCATTTTGCCATTAGGCAGAAAAAGATTAAAGAGATGCGCATTCCTGAGGAGAAGGCTACGGAACGGGCTGGGGTCAAAGAACTCTTCAGGAAGGTAACGGCTGAGTCAAGACATAATCTTCTTGAGACGGAATCGCGAGAGCTTCTCAGCGAATATGGTGTTTCCCTTCCGGATGCGGCACTGGCAAAAACCCAGGAGGAAGCGGTAGAGGCGGCTGACAGGCTGGGGTATCCGCTGGTGATGAAGATAGTCAGCCCAGACATTCTTCACAAATCGGATGCGGGCGGAATAAAACTGAACCTCTCGAATGCAGATGAGGTACAGAT
>JAFGQD010000020.1 GCA_016935875.1 Deltaproteobacteria bacterium | reverse complement strand
TATCCGTCGCAACAGTGTCTATATGCACCGGTCTGTTTATTGCCACGATGGCAAACAGGGCGCTGAAGGCAAAAGCCGTGGTCAGAACCATGCTTATCTGGCCCTATGCCGTGGCTCCGGCCATCTCGGGTATCCTGTGGCTCTTTCTGCTTCACCCTTCATACGGGGTTGTCGCTCTCGGGATCAAACGCTGGTTCGGTGTTGACTGGAACCCTGTTTTAAGGGGCTCTGACGCGATGTTTATGATCATTATGGCAAGCGCGTGGAAGGAAATCAGTTATAATTTTGTCTTTTTTATGGCCGGACTGCAGGCGATCCCCAAATCCCTCATCGAGGCGGCGGCAATAGATGGGGCGAGCCCTTTCAAGCGGTTCTGGGCCATCACTATTCCGCTCCTGTCACCTACGCTTTTTTTCGTTACGGTCATGAACATCATCTATTCGTTCTTCGATACCTTCGGTGTCGTTCATGTGATGACGCAGGGTGGTCCCGGCGGCGCTACGAATATACTGGTGTACAAAGTCTATCAGGACGGATTCATCGGCCTGAATATGGGAGGATCGGCATCACAGTCTATCGTCTTGATGTCTCTGATAATTGTGGTTACCGTTTTGCAGTTCAAGTACGTGGAAAAAAAGGTTCAATACACGGGATAACAATCAATGGTTGAGAAAACACCGATTCTGGATACGCTTACATATATATTTTTGATCGCAGGGATTATCATTGTCGGTTTTCCGATTATTTACGCTGTAATCGCCGCGACGCTTCCCATTGAAGACGTGTCCAGGGTTCCCATGCCGCTGATGCCGGGAGATCAGTTCTGGGTGAACATACAGGCTGCCTGGGAAAAAGGGAACTTGGGTACGAACCTGATGAATTCGTTTATCATGGCGTCGGGTATCACCCTTGGCAAGATCACCGTTTCCCTCTTGGGTGCTTTCTCCATCGTGTACTTCGACTATCGATTCAGGACCTTGGCCTTCGTGTCCGTTTTCTGTACACTGATGCTTCCGGTGGAAGTAAGAATTCTTCCCACCTACGAAATGGCCGCTAATGTAATGAGTCCCATCATGAAGCTGTGGACAGCCCTGAATCTGGACAGTGTCGCGACCTGGATAGCGGGCCATGAGATAACACTGGCGCTGGATTGGAGCATCCTGGACAGCTACACGGGGCTTATCCTGCCCCTGGTCGCTTCAGCGACCTGTACTTTTCTTTTCCGGCAGTTTTTCCTCACCATTCCCGAAGAACTCTGCGAGGCGGCTAAGATGGACGGGGCTTCGGCAATGACCTTTTTCAGAAAGATCCTCCTTCCGTTGTCCAAGACTAATATCGCCGCACTGGTCGTTATCGAATTTGTCTATGGATGGAACCAGTATCTCTGGCCTCTGCTTATTACGACAAACCCAAAGATGATGACGGCCGTCATCGGTCTTCAGCACCTGATTCCGGCGGCGGATGACCTGCCTTACTGGAATATCGCCCTTGCCGGTTCGCTGCTTGTGATGCTGCCGCCGATTCTTGTGGTACTCTTCATGCAGCGCTGGTTTGTCAAGGGGCTGGTAGACCCGGATAAATAGGTCCCGCGGCCTAATCCTTCTTCGTAAATCTTTTTTCAGAATCGGGCATGTCCAGAGCGAGCGTTCCTCCGGGATTCATGATGTTATTCGGGTCAAAATACTTCTTCAGCGTCTTTAAGACATCCATCTGGTTTTTTCCCAGCTGACCCTCCAGCCATGGGGCAAACAGTTTTCCTATCCCGTGATGATGGCTTATGGCGGCTCCTGATCGCTGAATGGCATCGAGAACACCCTTGTGATACTCGACGAATTCATCTTTGCCCATCTTTCCGATGAATATGAAATAGAGATTCGCCCCCTGCGGGTAAAAATGGGAGCAGTGTGTCATGCAGATCGTTCGGGGTCTGCTCTTGCAGTATTCTCTGACATGTTTGTGGACATATTTCAGTTGTTCCCAGGTAACGGCACATTCAAGCGTATCAATGATAATACCGAAATCGTGCAGGTCTTCCCTCATATACGGGTCGGTAAATCTGCTATGTTCCCATTTCCTGGTGACGAAACCCGTTGTATACATGGCCCCGTATCTCTTGCATATTTTCCTGACATTATGCTTAACCAGCCGGGTGAGACCCCTGCTGCCGTCGGTGGTTCCCAGGAGGATGCATTTTTCTCCCGATTTATATCCGCGCAGTTTCAGTAACCGGTCAATGATGGTGTCCTCCAGGCCATAGAGCTTCATGGCGACATCGGTTTCTTCGGGGTCGGACAATCTGAACGCGGATGGGTAGCCGAATTCTCCCTGCATGATCTCCCTTGTGGCGTTGATGCCGTCATCCCAGTTCTTGAAGATAAAGCTGAAACGCTTGGTGTTGCCGGGATTGTAACGGCGAATCTTCAACGTCACGGAAACAAGGACCCCATAGGCTCCCTCGCTTCCCATCATTATCTGATTGATGGATGGACCCGTTGCGGACGCGGGATATTCATCCGTCCTGATTATTCCTGCGGGTGTGACATATTCCTGGCACACGACCATATCTTCTATCTTGCCGTAATAGGTGGAGTTCTGGCCGGCCCCTCTCGTTACCACCCATCCCCCGACCGAAGAGTATTCAAACGATTGCGGAAAGTGGCCGCAGGTATATGCCCTGCTTGCGTTCAGTCGCCCAGGGGCATCGTTCAGGGCGTTCTCCAGATCCGGTCCGAAGATCCCCGGCTCTACCGTGACGGTGTGATTCTCCTCGTTCAACTTCAGTATGCGCTTCATGTGAGTTCTCATGTCGAGCGTGATTCCTTCCCGCATGCACTCGAATCCTCTTGTAACCGACGAGCCGCCGCCGAAGACATAAACAGGGATCTTGTGCTCGTTACAATATCTTACGATCTCCGAAATATCTTCCTTGTTCCGTGGATGGATCACCGCACCGGGGAGATTCTCCACGATCCCTTCTCTGAGCCTGAATACGTCATATGTGGTCTTGCCGTATGCCACTTCAAGGCGTGAAAAATTTTCGGTCTTTACATTTTCGACCCCGACGATCTTTCTGAATGACTCCATGTATTCCGGAGCGAGGGTTGAAGGCATTTGAAATGAAACTTCTTCCAGACCCATGTCATGCGGCGCCCTGAAATCCTCATCCGTCATGTCAAAGGATTCTTTTATCAGTTTATACAGGCCCCTGTTTGGATGCTTGAACTTGTCCATTCCGCCCCACTTAAGGATGGTTCTGTATGATGTGGCGGGGGGAATGCCTTCATACCAGTCGGGATAAAAGGCATCTTTTTTGCTCATAGTTATTCCTTTCATCTGCCGTTTTGTTGGCCCTGATTTTTTTTATGAAAATATACCGAGTTCCTCCTCTTGTAAAGGTGTAAATCCATGGCACACGCTGAAAACAGATAAAGTACTGCCTGAATTGAACAACGAGCGCATTTCCCGCTGCTTGCGGGGGGAATGCGAGCGAATCAAAGAAACATTTTTCTTAACAATCGGAGATTCACCACAACTTGTTGCGGGAAAATTCAATCAAAGATAAATCAGGATATTGTCGAGTAGTATTTAAAGGTGATTTATGCTAAATAACCCCTGTCCTGAAATGGATTTTTAGAAAAATGGGAAACACAATACATTCACAGATTACGGAAAGAAGAATTATGGAAACAAATACAATCAAGGCTTTTATACTGCGTCACTTCAAACATTTTAATGCCGCCGCCCTT
>JAFGQD010000142.1 GCA_016935875.1 Deltaproteobacteria bacterium | reverse complement strand
TATCTCCTCGGGATCCTGCCCGGCTCAGACACAGGCACATTTGAGGGGGCCATGTGGGCGCTTCTGGGTCCGAAACCGGTAACGGTGCTCGTATGGGAGAGTTTCAGTAAAGGGTGGGCTACGGACGTGGAAAAGCAACTGAAGCTCAGCCCCACTATTCTTGAGGTGGATTACGGAAAAATTCCCGATCTCAAGGGTATCGACTGGTCGAACGACGTCGTCTTTGTGGCCAACGGTACTACAAGCGGCGTTAGAATCCCTGACTGGAAATGGATACCCGATGACAGAAAGGGCCTGACCATCTGTGACGCGACCAGCGCGGTCTTTGCCATGGATGTAGACTGGTCGAAGGTGGACGTCCTGTCCTACTCCTGGCAGAAGTGCTTGGGAGGAGAAGCCGCTCACGGGATACTGGTTTTGAGTCCACGGGCGGTGGAACGATTGGAATCCTACGATCCGCCCTGGCCGATGCCGAAAATATTCCGCCTTACGAAGGGCGGTAAACTAAACAGGTCCATCTTCAAAGGGGATACGATAAACACCCCTTCCATGCTCTGTGTGGAGGATTATCTGGACGCTCTTTCATGGGCGGAGGCAATCGGCCTCACGGGTCTCATCGAAAAGAGCAGGGAGAATCTGAAGGTGGTGGAGGAGTGGGTAGACAGAACCAACTGGGTTGCCTTCCTTGCCGAGTCTGAGGAGATTCGATCCAGCACATCTGTCTGTTTAAAGATAATAGACAGTGAATTTCAATCACTGTCCAGAGAAAATCAATCAGCTTTTATCAAGGATATTGCAGGAAACCTGAGCAAAGAAGGCATTGCCCATGATATAGGTTCATACAAAGACGCCCCTCCGGGATTTCGTATATGGTGCGGTCCGACAGTGGAGGCATCAGATGTCAAGACAGTCGTCGATGGTCTGGAATCGATGTGTCTACGTAAAATGCAAACTATTTGAAAAATCAAAGCCACATACAGTCACTAATAACAGAAAAGGATAACACGAGTAATGAAGAAGGTTCTGGTAAGCGATACTTTGGCAAAAGAAGGAATAGAGATATTTGAAAACGCCCCGGGCATTGAGGTTGATGTAATAACCAGCCTTACTCCCGACGAGTTGAAGGACGTAATAAAAAATTATGATGGCCTGGCCATCAGGAGTGCAACCAAAGTTACAAAGGAAGTGATAGATCAAGCCGCGCGCCTCAAGGTGATTGGCAGGGCAGGGATTGGCCTCGACAACGTGGCGGTCGAAGCGGCAAGCAAGAAAGGGATCGTGGTCATGAACACCCCCGGGGGAAATACGATCACAACGGCGGAGCACGCCATAGCCATGATGTTTTCTCTGGCCAGAAGAATCCCCCAGGCCACCAGCTCCACAAAAGCGGGGAAGTGGGAGAAAAAGAAGTTCATGGGTTCCGAAGTCTCAAACAAGACGTTGGGAATCATCGGTATCGGAAGGGTGGGCTCCATCGTGGCCAACAGGGCGCAGGGACTTAAAATGAACGTGATGGCCTACGACCCCTTTATCTCGCGTGAAGCAGCGGAGAAAATGGGTATTTGTCTTGCCTCCTTTGACGAAGTCCTGGAAAAGGCCGATTTCATTTCCGTGCATACCCCACTGACAGATGAAACGAAGGGGCTGATCAACGCATCTTCTTTCGACAAGATGAAAAATGGAGTCTTTGTAATCAACTGCGCGAGGGGCGGGATCATTGATGAAAATGACCTTCATGATGCCATTGTTTCAGGAAAAGTCGCCGGCGCCGCCCTCGATGTTTTCGAGGAAGAACCGACTAAAAACACGAGGCTGCTCTCCCTGGACAATATCATCTGTACACCACATCTGGGTGCATCAACGGATGAAGCCCAGAAAAATGTCGCCATAGCCATCGCTCAACAGATAGTTGATTGCCTCACGACCGGAGAAATAAAAAATGCCGTCAATTTCCCCTCCGTCAGCGCGGAAGTTCTTACCATGATAAAACCTTACCTGGCCCTGGGAGAAAAGCTCGGCACTTTTGAGGCACAGATTGTTGCCGGGGGGATAAAGGAAGTCACTATTGAGTATAGCGGTGCCATCCTTGAACACAACGTGGCTCCGGTGACCATATCCTTCCTGAAGGGGCTCCTGACCCCGGTCCTGAAAGATAACGTCAACTATATTAACGCCCCGGTTATAGCAAAGGAACGGGGGATCAAGATCATAGAATCAAAAAGCAGCGAGATGAAGGATTACAAAAACATGATTTCCGTCACGGTGAAAACCGACCAGGAAGAATCTTTTGCGGCGGGAGCCATCTTCGGGCGACAGGATTTGAGAATTGTCAGGATAAACAAGTTCATGCTGGATGTCATCCCCGAGGGCTACATGCTGGTGCTCTACAACTACGACCGGCCCGGTGTTATAGGAAACATAACCACAACGCTCGGAAATGATAATGTAAATATTGCACGGCTCCACCTTGGGCGCGAACAGGTGGAGGGAAAAGCTCTCGTCGTACTGAGCACAGACACCTCCATTTCCAGAGACACTCTGGAAAAGCTCAAAGGATTGCCCAATATCATATCCGTTACCAGGATAGAGATGTAGGTGATCAGTATCAAGGGTGGTACCTGTAACGCAGAAACTTAAACGTGGAGACGTAAAACAATGGCAAATGTAATAGTTGTCGGGACCCAGTGGGGCGATGAAGGAAAAGGAAAGATCGTTGATCTCTTCGCCCGCGAAGCGGATGTCATAGCCCGTTTTCAGGGAGGAAATAATGCGGGACATACCCTGGTTGTTCAGGGGAAACAAACCATACTTCATCTGATCCCATCAGGCATCCTTCACAATCACAAGATCTGTATCCTCGGCAATGGCATGGTCATTGATCCCGGGGTATTAATCCAGGAGATTGATGAACTTCAGGAGAGAGATCTCTTCCCCCCGGATACGCAACTTTACATCAGTGAAAACGCGCACATAATCATGCCATACCACAGGAGGCTGGACAGCGTCCGCGAGAAGCGCAAGGGAGCGGCAAAGATCGGAACAACGGGAAGAGGTATCGGCCCCGCTTATGAAGACAAGATCACCCGCACAGGCATCAGGTTTTGCGACCTTCTTAACAGAGAGACTTTCGGTGAGATGTTGGGCAGAAACATCGAAGAAAAAAATTTCCTCCTGACAGAATTCTACAACGACACGCCTGTGGAATATGAGCCCATCTTCGATGAATATGGCAGGTATGCCGACCGCCTCAGGCAATATGCGGCAAATACATCCCTCATAATTGACAGGGAAATCAAGAAGGGTGGGGACATCCTGTTTGAGGGTGCTCAGGGTTGCCATCTTGATATCGACCACGGCACGTATCCATTCGTGACCTCCTCCAATACATCCGCGGGCAACGCATGCTGTGGATCAGGTATTGGCCCCACAAAAATAGACGCCGTCGTGGGCATCTGCAAGGCATATACCACCAGGGTTGGCTCGGGTCCTTTCGTAACTGAATTGACCGGGGAAATGGGGGAAAGGATTCAGAAAGTTGGAGCCGAATTCGGCGCCACGACAGGAAGAAAGCGCCGATGCGGGTGGCTTGACATGGTCCTCGTCAGACAATCGGTCAGGGTCTCAGGGATAACGGGTATCGCTCTTACCAAATTGGACGTCCTCACGGGAATCGACAAAGTGAAGATATGTATCGCCTACAAAACGAAGGATGATGAGTTCGCGGAATATGTTCCGCCCGACACAAAACTGTTCGAACAGTGCCGCCCGGTCTATGAAGAAATGGACGGGTGGTCCGAAGACATAAGCAAGGCACAATACATAGACGAGCTGCCGGTTAACGCTCGGAAATATATCGAACGGCTGGAAGAGTTAGCCGGAGTAAAGATGTCTCTTGTTTCCGTGGGACCGGGAAGAGATGAAACCATTATGCTGGACAACCCGTTTAATTGAACCGGCAACTTAGGGAGGTGTTTTTCATTAAAGATATTTCATTAGATTCAAAAGAGCTCGTTCTCCAGTGCGTAAACGCTGCTCTGGAAAGAAAAGCGGAAGATCTCGTCATACTCAAAGTGAAGGATCTTTCATCCTTTGCCGACTATTTCGTGATATGCGGCGGAAGTTCAGACCGGCAGATACAGGGGCTTGCCGATCATATCGGCCAGAAACTGAAGAAAGAGGGGATATTCCCCCTCGGAATCGAGGGAGAACAATCTGGAAGCTGGATTCTGATGGATTATGGTGATGTGATACTGCATATCTTCTATAAACCTGTGAGGGATTTTTATGATATTGAGGGGCTGTGGTCGGATGCGCCTAGAATGAACATCGAAGAATCCGTGCTGAAACTGACCGTTCTCAATGATGATATGTGAAGCGAAGGAAATAGTCTCCGGTATTGCCGACATGCTTTTCCCCCCAACGTGTCCGGCATGCGAAACCTTACTGATCCACGACAGAGAACATCCCTTCTGTCCCGAATGTCTCTCCACAATACATTTTGCAGCCTCCCCCTTATGCACCTCCTGCGGTCTGCCATTTACAGCACCTGAGGGGGCAAATCATCTCTGCGAAGACTGCATCCTGTCGCCCCCCCCCTTTTCGATAGCCAGGTCATTGGGGAAATATGAGGCAGCTCTCCTGGACACCATCCATCTGTTCAAATATCATGGGAAGGTTTCTGTGGGAGAGGACCTGGGAAGGATGATGGCAACGACCTGTTACGATTCCCTCGTGATACAACATTATTCTCTGATTATACCCGTCCCCCTCCATCCGAAGAGATTGAGGGAGAGGGGATTTAACCAGTCTCTTATCCTTGCGAGACAGATATCGAACATGTTTCCCATTCCCCTTGACTTTACCACTCTCAAGAGAACGGTCCTTACAGAGGCGCAGGTCAGCCTCTCACGACAGGAAAGAGCGGCAAATGTAAGGGGCGTCTTTGCAGTAACAGATCGAAGACGGATCGAAGACAAAAAGATATTGCTGATAGATGACGTCTATACCACCGGCAGCACGGTGAAGGAGTGTTCGAAAATATTGATGAAAAACGGCGCAGAAGAGGTGGCTGTGCTTACTCTGGCAAGGGCCTGACTCAAAAAGAGGTGACTATGGACAATATCGTATCCTGGGAACAGTTGAGGGGAAAACTTAAAACACTCAGAGGCGAGGGGAAAAGAATCGTTTTCACCAACGGCTGTTTTGACATTCTCCATATCGGCCACGTACAATACCTCAAACGGGCAAAGGCGCTGGGTGACATCCTAGTCCTTGCCCTCAACAGCGATTCATCGGTACAGTCCATAAAGGGACCATTGAGGCCCATTGTCCCCCAGGATGAAAGGGCATATATAATGGCCTCCCTCGACATGGTGGACTATGTAACCATATTTGATGAAGACACCCCCCTCGAACTGATAGAATATATCGAACCCGACATACTGGTTAAGGGAGGGGACTGGAGCGAAGACACTGTTGTCGGACGCGAATCTGTTGAAAGGAGAGGGGGGAAAGTTGTAATTATCCCACAAGTTAACGAATCCTCAACAGAGCATCCGGCGTCAACAACGAGCGTAATAGAACGAATACTCAGCGCCTATAAAGGCCGATAAACAGTTTTTCCTTTACAAAAGCACGTTCACTGTATATATAGGGCCATTCAACTTTGGAAGGTGGGATAAGCGCAAATGAAACCGGATCAGATTGAATACTTCAGGGGGCTGTTCACACAGAAAATTGAAGGGTTAATGGGTGAAGCGGGTAAGACCGTTTCCGAGATGACAGGCGGCACTGAAAGCTTTCCCGACGTGACAGACAGGGCATCTCAGGAATCCGACAGGAATTTTGAGCTTAGAATCAGGGACCGGGAAAGAAAACTGGTAAAGAAGCTGAAAGAGGCCCTTCAACGCATTGAAGACGGTAGCTTTGGAATATGTGATGTGTGCGGGAAAAAGATATCTGAAAAAAGATTGATGGCTCGTCCGGTTACCACCCTCTGCATAACCTGTAAAACACAACAAGAAAAACAGGAAAAACAGCGGGGAGAATAGTTATCTCCACACAACCCTCAACTGCTCTGGGGGTCTTATCTCTTACCCTTTAAACAGCAAACGTTTTATTATTGTCCTGTAATCTCCACGGAAAGATGCCGATCCAGGCAAAGCCCACATTCAAATGAAAAGACCGGGATTTCATATAGTATGTATTCTCTTCATATCCTTGGCTTGTATCCATGCAGGATTCGCATATATCCCCTCTGCCGAGCAGATTTTGCAACCGTTCCTGAAGGCATACACGGACCTGCATACCATAAGAATCGACATGGAAACCGTGCTCTATGAAGATCTATCCGGAGAGACAGATATCAGGGAGATCAGGGAACAGATCCTGATAAAAAAGGGGGGGATGTTCAGGTCCGAAAGGGCTTTTCCGTATGGAGATAATATCCTGATACAGGACGGGAAAACGACACTCAACCTGGGCGTTGAAACGTCACATGCGGATGAAAGAAGAATAGACACCGTTTTCCC
>JAFGQD010000003.1 GCA_016935875.1 Deltaproteobacteria bacterium | reverse complement strand
TGCACTCGTTGATGTCGAGGTCTTTCAGGTACAGTGTCTCCGCCGCTGCCCCCCCTTCGCGGACACCTTCCAGAAAGGGTTGAAGAATTTTTTCCGTATTTCCTCGCGCTCCTCGCGGGCTTCCGTTGAATGCCAGTATTGTTTTCACTGTGTTCCTCCTTCGGGACTATTTTTGCACCGGTCTGAGACAATCGCCGGGCGGAGCTCAGTCCGACAGTTCTCTGTTACATCTCTATTTCAAGTTCGTCGACAATCGGACGCAGTTCCCTCTTCAGGATCTTTCCGACGCCGCTCACGGGAATCTGATCAATAATTTTCACCACCCGAAGCTTTTTATATTTTGCAAGTTTCGCGTTCGCATATTCCATCAGTTCCTCTTCCGAGATTTCCTCCCCACCGACAAGTTGAACAAAGGCGACGGGCAAATCCCCGTATCGATCGTCATGTTTTCCCACCACGGCGGACTGGGCTACCTTCGAATGCGCATTCAGGACCTCCTCGAGGTCTCTGGGATACACGTTATAACCCTTGTAAATCAGCATATCCTTTTTGCGATCTACGATAAAGAGAAAGCCATCTTCGTCGAACCTGCCCATGTCGCCGGTGAGGAGCCATCCTCCTTCCTTGATGACATTCGCCGTTTCCTCCGGCTTTTTCCAGTATCCCATCATTACCTGAGGGCCCCGCACGCACACCTCACCGGTCTCACCCACGGGCATCTCCTTTGTGTAATCATCCACATCCACAATTTTTATTTCCGTGTCCTGGATCGGAAGCCCCACCGAGCCCATGCGGTGCTTATCTTTCTCGGCGATGCCGAAGGAAGCGGCTACTGTCGCCTCGGAGAGCCCGTATGCCTCGGTAACGGCACCGGGTATCTTTGTCTGCATCGCCTCCAGGAGGCCCGGCGAAATGGGAGCCGCTCCGGATGCAACGAGTCTGATATCGGACATATCTATTTCGCTGTAGAGCGGATGTTCTACCATGGGAACGAAGAGCTGCGGCGCACCGCCGAAGATCGTTACACGGTACTTTGGAATTGCCTCGAGAAAGTCCTTCGGATCGAAGCGGGGTATAACAATCAGGGTAGCCCCCGCCAGGAGCTGCATATTCAAAAAGGCAAAGGTTCCCATAGCATGGAACCAGGGTGGTACCACGATTGACATTTCCATGCCGGGCCTGACGACATGATCCTCCGGTCGGTCTCCGTCTTCCCTTTCGATTCCGAAGACCCCATCCCGGTAGGAGATATCGCCCCCGGTGAACCAGTATTGCAGCTGGCAGGATGCGACAACTCCGTTATAGTGGGTAACCATGACTCCCTTTGGCGTTCCCGTGGTTCCCCCCGTGTAGGAAATGTGGGCAAGATCTTCTTTCACATCGAATGATAGATCGGGCGGCTCCGCGGGATATTCTTTCAAAAGGGAGATGAAATCAATCACCCCTTCCTCAAAGGGTGATTTGGAGAGCATCTTTACCGGAGCGTTCACCGGGGGATAACAATCTGCAAGGCTCGTGAGGATTACATTTTTAACCCCCGTCTTGGGAAACGACTCTTTCGCCAGAGGGTAAAAGAGATCCACGCCTATGAATGTTTCCGCACCCGAGTCGTTCAGTTGAAAGGTAATCTCCCGCTCAGCGAGGAGAAGACTCACCGGGACAAATACCGCTCCGGCCTTCAGAAGTCCGTAATAGGCGATGGCAAACTGGGGACTGTTCGGCAGATGAAGGGCAATGCGATCTCCCTTTGTAACCCCCAGGTCGCACAGGGCGGTGGCGAACCGGTCGGAGAGCTGATCCAGTTCCGCGAAGGTCATCTCCATCCCGGCAAAAATAAGGGCATTGCGGTTGGGCCATTTCCGGGCGGAGGAACGTATAATCTGAAAAATCGGGACTTCAGGATATCGGAGCGTTCGTGATACCCCCTTCGGCCAGTATGAAAAGTTCTTGTGCATAGTTCCCTCCTTATGTGGATACTCTATTACCGCATGGTTTTCACATGTGAGAGATCCGGCATCGTTTCACCAGATCCGCGCCGTTTGTATAAGAACCCTGATTTCAAAAAACAGTAATACGCTTTACCTGCAAGACTCGTCTATCCTGTCGGACGAGGTCCCCGACAATCGGCCGGAGCGATGAGAATACGGTCGGCCACACGAGTATGACCCGTTGCTGGGACACCGGTTATAGATTAATCATCCTCGAGATAATCAGCTTCATAATCTCCGAGGTACCCGCAAAGATGGTCTGAATCCGGACATCGCGAAACAATCTGGCAATGGGGTATTCCTCCATGTATCCGTACCCCCCGTGGAGCTGAACACCCTGCTGCGCGATTCTGTTCGCCATCTCCGAGATCCAATACTTCGCCATGGATACCTTCTTGACGATGTCCTTGCCCTCCATATGGTCCAGTGTCAACGCCTCTATGAAGGTCCTCCCGAGCTCAACCTCTGTTGCCATCTCGGCAAGTTTAAAGGAATTGTGCTGGAAACGGGAAATCGGCCGTCCAAAGGCAACCCTCGACTTTGTGAATTCTATCGTATATTCGAGGGCAAGTTCCGCCATGATTTGAGAGCCCCAGGCAGACACGAGGCGTTCCTGCTGGAGTTTCTCCATGAGATGTTTGAATCCACCCCCCTCTTCTCCCAGCAGATTCGATGCGGGCACCCTGCAGTCTTCGAAAAAGAGTTCCGACGTATCCTGGCTCTTCATGCCGATCTTATCCAGTTTTCTTCCCTTTACGAACCCCGGCGTACCGTCTTCGACAACGATGAGACTCATACCCGAATGGGGCGAATCCGGATTTGTCAGTGCCGCCACGATCACAATGTCACAGAGGATGCCGTTGGAGATAAAGGTCTTCTGGCCGTTAATGATATAGTCATCACCGTCTTTGACGGCGGTTGTCCTGATGGATGCAAGATCGGACCCCGCCTCCGGCTCCGTCATGGCGACGGCTGTAATGATATTTCCGCTCGCGCATCCCGGCAGCCACCGCCTCTTTTGCTCTTCATTTCCGAAGGAATAGATGTAGGGCACCACAACGTCACTGTGCAGGGGTGCAACAAAGCCCATCTGATTTGTCCGCTCCATCTCTTCTATGATGATGATGGAATATTCGAAACCCACACCGGACCCCCCGTACTCTTCAGGAAGCCAGGTGCATAAAAAGCCCTGATCGCCGAAATCTTTCCATGCCTGCCGAGGCACGATTCCCGCTTCTTCCCATTCTTCCACATAGGGGACGACATTTTTTTCCAGGTACTTCTTCAACGAATCTCTGAATATCCGGTGTTCCTCGGTATACACTTTTTCCAGCAACGACATAGCTTCAACCTCCTTTTGATTATCAGAACATGAATGGGTTTTTCTTCAAATGGCAGCGAATCTATAAAGCTTAAAGCGCAACTTCACAGTTCACTATATGCATTTCCTGATTCTGTCAAGGGATATTTTATAAACGCATAACTACTCGTGATGATTGTATGAATATGATGATAGGTGTAGCTATGAAAGGGAATAATTCAAAGGGAAAATATCCAGCCGACGACATATCTTCTTTGACACAGCGACAAGAATGGTCTATATAAAAGCTTAGAGTTACGCTTACCTATGGAGAGTATGATTTATGGAAAAGAAAATCGGAGAAATTGCAAAACAAAGCGGTGTTCAGCCGTCAACGATACGGTATTATGTCCGTCAGGGGCTCCTTCCGGAACCGAATAAGGTAAACAAGAGTATGGCCTACTATGATGAGAGTTGTGTGGAGAAGATTCAGGCGATACGCTATCTGCAGGAGAAACGGTATTTTCCTCTCTCGATCATCAAAAATGTGATCAGGCGTATGGATGAGGAGGGGATGAGTCTGGAGGAGGCCGAGTCCATCGAGGATGTGGTGTTCGGAACGGAGAACAATCTTGTGGACAAAAAAGAGTATCTTACGCGGACGGGGCTTACTGATGCTGAGTTCCGTGAGGCGGAGAAGACGGGACTTTTGATGCCCTATGTGAAGGAAAAGGGGCGCGTGTTGTTCAATGAGGAGGATATTCGTTTTGGCCGTGATTTGTTGAAGAAGATTTCAGAGCTTGGTCTGGAGTTTAAGGAGCTGGAGTTTTACGTACGGTTGGGCAAGGAGATTGTGGAGCATGAGGCGGCGCTTCGGAAGCGTCTGGTGAAGGGGAAGTCCCGGGAGGAGAACATGGGTTTTACGCTGGAAGTGGCGAAACGGGTCGACATCATGCACAGCTATATCATGCGGAGACTGTTTCAGCGAAACATTCAGACAATTATCCAGAAAAGCCTCAACGGAAAGAAATCTAAAGAAAAGAAGTAACAGGGAATCGCCAATAGATAGGCATAGAAAGAGCTGCCCTCGGGCAGCTCTTTCTATTGTCGGCACCATACAACGCACAATAGCTATGTTTTCAAGGGAGGAGGTCTGAGACACGGCGACACAATCCGCTCTTTCTCCACCCCTGGGCTTCTCAGGTCACCGTCAGTATCTCGAGGTCCTCGATGGGATAGGAAACACAGGAGTGCACGTATCCCCATTTTCGATCGGATTTTCGCACCATGGTGCCGGGGGGCTGAAATACCGTTCCGGAAAGAACCTTCACCCGGCACATACTGCACTCACCCGAACGGCAGAGTGACGGTATGACGATCTGATTCTTTTCCAGTGAAGTGAGCAGTGATTCTCCCGCCTGTGCCTGGAACGATTTTTTCCCTTTCACGGCAACCGTGAAGACATCTTTTCCCGTAATCTCCGAGGGCCATCCGGGATAATCATCGATGTTTGTCGGCGGGCCGAACATCTCCTGCCGTATTCTCCGTGCAGGAATACCCTGACCTTCCAGTTCAGGCAGGCAGAAGTCATAGAGCCCCCGGGGCCCGCACAAAAAGTAGGTTTTATTGTTGTAATCTCCCGCAATGGCACTGACCATGTTACCGGAAATAAACCCGCACTCGCCCGCGAAGTCGTCCGCAGGTTCCTCGATGACCGGCGTGTACATGATCCGGGGAAAGCGTTTCGAAAGCTCAGTCAGTTCGTCGTGGAAGATAATATCCCCGGTATTCTTGTTTCCGTAGAAGAGGTACACCGTGCGGTCGAGGCCGCTCTCGGCTATCTCCCGGATCATTGACATGAAAGGGGTGATGCCGCTGCCGCCGGCGATGCAGACCATCGTTTTTTCATGGACGAGGGGATTGAAGTAAAAATTACCGGCCGGTCCCGAG
>JAFGQD010000141.1 GCA_016935875.1 Deltaproteobacteria bacterium | reverse complement strand
CTCGGGTATCTTGTATGTCCACAGGAAAATTCCATATACATACTTTTGGCTGTCAGATGAATGTTCATGACTCTCAGCAGATGGCACAGATTCTCAGTGAGGCTGGGTATGAAGAGACGGACGAGGTCGGCAGTGTGGATGTTATCATTATTAACACCTGCAGTGTAAGGGAAAAGGCGGCCCAAAAAGTATACAGCCACCTTGGAAGATTGAAAAAGTTAAAACAGATAAGACCCGGCCTTGTTATGGGCGTGGCGGGGTGTCTTGCCCAGGAGCATGGAACGGAATTCTTCAGGAAATTTCGATATCTTGATTTTGTCCTTGGCACGCATAATATACATCGCCTTCCCGGAATGATAGAGGAGATCAGCAACACCGGATCGAGGATCGCTGACACCTCTTTTCATAGATCGGTACTATCTCTGGGCATAAGAACCCTTCCTCCTGGTGGAGATGTCAGCGCCTATGTCACTATTATGCAGGGATGTAACAATTTCTGTTCCTACTGCATTGTGCCGTATGTAAGAGGGAGAGAGGGAAGCAGGAGTAGCACGGACATAGTTGACGAAATCAGGTTTCTTGCTGATAGTGGTATCCGGGAGGTGACGCTCCTCGGACAAAATGTCAATTCATACGGCAGGACACTGAACGGGGACACTGATTTTTCTAAGTTATTAAGGATGGTCAATGAAATAGATGGGATAGACAGAATTCGCTTCACCACGTCTCATCCGAAAGACCTCTCGGAGAATCTCGTCCGATGCTTTGCGGATCTTGATAAAGTGTGCGAACATATTCATCTGCCGGTTCAGTCCGGTTCTGATTATGTGTTAAAAGGAATGAAAAGAGGATATACTGCGGAAGAATATCTGGGAAAGATCGGCATGTTGAGGGATGCGTGTCCAGAGATATCGATAACGTCGGATATCATCGTCGGATTCCCGGGAGAAAGCGACGACGACTTTGAGAAAACTATTGACCTTATGAAAGAAGTAAGGTTTGATAATACTTTTTCTTTCAAGTATTGTGACAGGCGGGGCACGGCCTCGGAAAAATATGACGGAAAAGTAAAAGAATCGGTCGGGAGTGAGAGATTATCTACTCTCCAGGTGCTTCAGGAAAAACACAGCCTGGAGAAGAACAGACGTCTTGAGGGAAGGGTGGAAGAGGTGCTTATCGAGGGCATCAGCAAAAATAATGAAGCTGATATTACGGGCAGGACGAGGGGTAATAAAATCGTTAATCTCGCAGGTGACACTGATCTGATCGGAAGCGCTGTGCGTGTAAAGATTGTACAGGCCTATACGCATTCCCTGAGGGGAGAGATGCTGGGAGGGGGAGAGAAATGTTTATTGAGGTAAAGGTGTTCGGACTTGCCATGGATCCTATGACGGGTACTCCCATAGTGATACTCAAAGATCTGCAGGAGAAGAAAGCCATTCCCATATGGATTGGTCTCTTCGAGGCAAGCGCCATAGCCACACAGATGGAGGGAATAGATCTGGCGAGGCCGATGACGCATGACCTCCTGAACGGTATATTAAAGATCCTTGATGTGAAGGTTTTAAAGATTATCATCAATGATCTAAAGAACAATACATTCTTTGCCACGATACATATCCTGAAAGATGCTGTTCCCATTGAGGTTGATGCACGGCCGAGCGACGCAATTGCCCTTGCATTGAGGGCTGGAGCACCCATCTTTGTGGATGAAAAAATTATTGAAAGATCAACGAATGTTGACTTTGGCAAAAAAACGGCGGACTTGAATAAATGCACAAAGGAAGAGTTAGAGGATTTTCTGGAGAATCTCTCTTCCGAGGACTTTGGAAAGTATAAGATGTAGGTATTTTGCGGGTAAAAGGATAGCTCGTTTCTTCTTAGGGGCGAAGCGACCTGCAGGATGGTTGCTTCCCGCGGCGTGGGAGGATGTGCTATGAAAGAGGAAACGAGGCGCCTGTATCTCAAGGCCGGTGATCAGGTATACCACTCCAGGTTCCCCGAGTGGGGTTTTGGTGTTGTGGTGGAAGAGAGGAACTCCGAGGTGCTGGGCGGAATGTCCTACGTGAGAGTGGTTTTCAGGAACGGGTATACGCGGGTCTTTGATAACAACTTCGCAAATTCGTGCTGCTGTTATTATGCCGGCATACGGAAATATTCTGGAAAGCGGGTTTAAGGGGCGACCGAAAGGGATAATCGGATGAATGATGCCGTCAGAGATTTCGGCATTCACATTGATATTGAGAGAAACCTGTCTTACCATACAAGGAGAAGTTATCTGTCCGATCTGAGACAGTTCAGGGAATTTCTCCGGGAAAACGGACTGGACAGACCTTCCGACGTTGATCAGATGGTTATACGGGCGTTTCTTGCGTCTCTCTATCGCGGAAAGATAAAAAAGGTTACGGTATCAAGGAAGGTAGCAAGTCTGAGGGCGTTCTTTGGATTTCTTCTTCGAGAAGGGAAAATCAGATATAATCCCGCTCAGATGGTTCAGGCGCCGAAGGCGGATAAATATCTTCCCTCCTTTTTGAGCATAGATGAAGTATTCTCTCTTCTCGGAGTGAAGTTTGAACCGGGTGTATCCGGACTGCGGGACCGGGCCATAATCGAATTCTTGTATTCAGCCGG
>JAFGQD010000140.1 GCA_016935875.1 Deltaproteobacteria bacterium | reverse complement strand
GATCCTTTTTTGGTGGGAGACCGGCTGGAACACGCCATGCTGTTCTATGAGATCATCAAAAAGAACCGGATCAAGTGCTATCTGGCCAATACAGGTGCCATCGGTGAGGACAACCTGAAGGTATCCCTGCGCCAGTCGCTTGCCTCATACAGTGACATCCTGAGGGTCCAACTCCGGTTCGGCTCCGCACCAGACCACCTGGGTTACCACAATCCGATTAAGAGCGACCGGGCTAATATGGATCTGCTAAACGCCTATCCAAAGTTTCCCGACAAGGATCTCCTCAAGAGTAAAGTAGCCGATTTTCTCCGAGGCCGCCGGGTATTTCTGGAAGATTTCGAATCGAAGTGGGGGGCAATCCCGGAGCCTGTGCGGGAATCATTGCCCTATCGGGATGATCAGATAGACTTCACGTATCTCGAAAAGGAATATCTCGGGTATATCGAATAATACCGTCAAAGGCTCATTGCTTCTTTTCCTGTCCTGCCTGCGGGTAAAGTTTCGACAGGGCTATGATGGGGTTGGAAATCCCTCCGTATTTGCCGTAATGCGTCTTACAGCCATTTCTTCCGCTTGAAGAATGTAAGCAGAATCACAGCGACGGTAATCATCGCGCCCCAGAGGGTAGGATAAGCCCACCGCATTTTGAGTTCGGGCATAAACTCGAAATTCATCCCATATACGCCGGCCATGAAGGTCAGCGGGATAAAAATGGAAGCGAAAATAGTCAGTACCTTCATGACCTCATTCATTTTATTGCTTACGCTCGAGAGATAGAGATCTATCATTCCGGAAAGGATGTCCTGATATGTTTCCACGGAATCAATCACTTGGATCGTGTGGTCGTAGAGATCGCGGAGATACATGGAAATATTATCATGGATCAGTGACGATTCTACCCGTTCCAGGCCGCTTATGACCTCTCGCAAAGGCCATACCGACTTTCTCAAGAATATGATTTCCTGTTTTAAATCATGAATGGCCTGTAATGTCTCCGGCTTTGGATCCAGGGCCAATTCTTCTTCCAGAAGCTCAATCCGTTCTCCACACTTTTCCAGAAGTATGAAATAATGATCCACGATAGAGTCGATGATAGAATAAGAGAGATAATCCGCTTCCATTCGCCTGATCCGGCCCTTTCCGGTCCGTATCCTCTCGCGGAGAGAGTTAAAGACATCTCCTTCAATCTCCTGAAACGAAATTACATAATTCTGTCCCAGAATAATGCTGATCTGTTCGGTCCTAACCTTGCTCACCTCGTCTTCGTAATGAAGCATCTTCAGGATCAAAAGGATATAATTGTCAAAATCATCCATCTTCGGGCGTTGCCCCGTATGCAGGATGTCTTCCTGGATCAGGGGATGGATGCCGAAATAATCCCCGATCTTTTTGATGATATCAACCTGATGGAGGCCGTCGATATTGATCCACGTAACAGTAGGGGTTTCTTTAAAGGGAAAGCATTCCTCTATCGATTGGACCTCCTTTTCCTGAAAAGTCGTTTGATCATAATCCATGATGATAATTTTTACTTCTTCGGCTTTTCTTTCGCCTACATGAACGAGAGTTCCAGGGGGAAGACCTGCTTTATGAGATGTTTTTTTAAAAAGCTTGGGCATGGCTGATTACCTCCTGTTCTTAAGACGTTTGGTCGTATAATCAAAAGATGATCCCTTACCTCTCGTTGTCTTGATTCAGATCCTTTGAAAGAGATATGGTAAGCGGTCTCCTGTCGTCCTGGGCCAGATAGGTCGTTGTCGTCGGGAAGGCAAATTCTATCCCCTCCGCCTCAAAGGCACGCATAATCCGCAGATTGACCTCTTCGTCAAACTTTATGGCCTCCCAGTAATCCGGCGGATGAAACCAGTAGAACATTGCTATGTTCAGGGAGGCGTCATTGAATTCGTCGAAATGGACCCGCGGGGGATAATCGGGATGCATCCCTCTATGATCCTTCAGGATCTCTCTGATGATCGATACGGCGCGTTCAACCTTTTCTACCGGCGTGTCGTACGTAATGGTAATATTCGTATAGCGCCGGATACTGGGGCGCATGCCGATATTTTCGATACTGACACTTGCCATTTTTTCATTGGGCATGGAAATCAGATGTCCGGTCAAACTGCGCAGACGGGTGCTTCGGAACCCTATCTCTTCCACATAACCATCGAAACCTTCGGCGACGACCCTGTCCCCGACCTTGAAAGGTTTATCCACCATGATCATAAAGCTGCCGAAGAGGTTCTTCAGGGTATCCTGAGCTGCCAGTGCGACCGCCAGACCCCCGATGCCGAGACCCGCCAGCAGAGTCGTCATCGGCTTGCCCGTCGCCGCCTTGAGGAGATAGATCGAACCGACCATGACAATCAGAACCTTGGAGAAAATGCGGATCATCTGGACAAAGTTCATGTCGAACTCATTGTCCTCTCTCCTGACGAACTTGGTGAGCTCATATTCAACAACATCCAGCATCTGATAGAGGAAGACCACAACCACGAGTGTGCCGACAATATTGATGACTATTTCTATAATCTGATCGGTGGTCGCCGGTAGTTTCAGTATCTCTTGAGTCGCGTAGATGGCGATGGCCAATAAAAGCAGTCGAATGGGCCAGAGGGCCGCTTTGAGCAGGAGTCGAAGCCGGGCCTTCTCTTCATCGTCTCTGAGGGCAACCGTCAGGGTGCTCAGAAAGGTCGTCAAGAGCTTTCCCCCGATATAGAGAATAGTATATACCAGGACAAGGAGCATATAGAGCCACCAGGAAGATTCCCAGAGCCATTCGGGGAAAAGATGCTGCTGTGAATAACTGAATAAAATTGCAGCAATAACAAGCGAAGATATCCTGATGACACCCCTGAAACGTTTCAGGAACGGTTCAGAGGTTTTATCCTGCAGAGCGCCCGGGAGGAGGTCAAGAAATCTCACGAGTTGGAAGATAAAGATGATGCAGGCTATGGCAAAGAGGAACGCCTCAAGCCCATGCAGGAGAAGAAGCAATTTCCGGGGTATCACAAGGGGAATCTCCGTAGCCCTGAGGAGCAGGGCGGCAACGGCAAGGCGGAGCGAGGGGAGGAAACCTGAAAGATACGGCAACCACTTTTTAACCCCTTTTCTCTCCAGTGTCGCTTGAATCCGCTTGTTGAAGTGACGCCAGAGGAACTCCAGAAGAAGAAACCCGAATATCAGTATAGCCAGGGATACTAAAAATTGCCAAGTGTCATTCCCGCTTTTCACCGTATCCAGTAGAGTGACAACCGTTTGGAAAAAATCGCTGAAAACTTGCATAACCTTCCTCCTAAAAAAACAAGGTTAATGTATCAAATTTGAGCAGATTAATGATGAATATTGATCTCGAATAAGATTATTCATATTTCATATCCGAAGATTAGTATGATTCTGTAATAAACCTTGAAAATCAATTGATAAGAAATTACAAGGGAGTATAGGTAATTGACCCCTATGTGTCAATCAGAAATTGGTCGTATCGTTTCTTCAGAGCTTGTAATCATTGTGAAAATGCCGAGCATAGTAGGGACTCACCGATATAAAAAAAGTGACGGAGGGGTCGGGGAACAAAAAGCGAAGAGTTTACCTTCCCTGCTTTTTTGTCTACGATTCATATGTTCTGTCTTTTTGGCTTACAACTTCGTCGGGTCGTTGAAATACTCCTTGGTAGTCTTGACGGCCACACCGCTCTGGAAGAGGAGGCCAATCAGGTTTGGCCATGTCATAAGTCCATTGAAAATATCGGATATTGTCCAGACGGTATCCAATTCGACAGTGGCGCCGAGAGAGTTAGGAGACAGAAGAAGATCCGATAAGGCATAGCGGATTAGAGCCCCAGGATATAATCAATTAGAAGTCCATGTTTTTTTCCTTTCAACGTCCAGGCGGGCGCAATAGTTCTTTCGGAAAAGCTCGATGATTGCACTAAGGTCCGGATAAAGGTCCGAAGTTGAGGTGTGAAAGGGGGCTGATTTGTTCAAAAATAGTATGGACACGATGTGTGCCTGGAAAGAAATACGAACAGTTATACCTGATCTGCGGTAATGGCCTTTTTTCGTCCTTCTTTTTCTTGAACGGGCAGACCGGCAATCTCATAAGAGATCGCATAAAATTTACACGACTCCTGCATGCACTTCAGGCAGCGGATGCAATCTAACTGATTGGCTCCCTCGTAAAACTTCACGCCCATGGGGCACCCATTATAGCATTCCTTGCACATGACGCATTTGTCGGGATGATGAACCATCCTGAAGACACTCACCTTGTTGAAAAGCGAATAGATTGCGCCTAGGGGGCAGACGATCCTGCAGAAGGGCCGGCGTATAAAGACCATCAGCACCAGAAACAGGGCCAAAATGGCGATCTTGTTAACATAGAGCCACCCGGCAAGCTCGCGCAACTGCGGCTGGAGAATGAGAATGGGAATCCCCGCCTCAAGCGTGCCTGCCGGACATACATACTTGCAGAACCAGGTCGTTCCGTAACCGAACCCGTCAACGACAATGAGGGGCAGGAGAATCACGAACAGGGCCAGGAACCCGTACTTGATATAGATCATCCAGTGGGGAATCTCGATTTTTCGCGAAGGGATCTTGTGGATCAGTTCCTGCAGAAAACCGAAGGGGCACAACCAGGCACAGGGCATTCGGCCGACCAGACTCCCGGTAATTCCCAGCAGTCCCAGCACATACAGTCCGATGTGAAAATTGCCTGCTTTGAAACTCGGTCTGACATTCGCAAAGATCGTCTGGAGGGCACCGATGGGGCAGGCCCCTGTCGCCGCCGGGCAGGAATAACAGTTCAGCCCGGGAGCGCAGACCGACTTGAGCTTTCCCTGGTAGAGGTTTCGGGTAAAGGGGAACAGTACATAGGGGTTGCTAAGCACCGTTGCGGCAGATTGTATCCATCGTCGCAAGGACCACATCAGCCGATACCAATACAAGCCAGGCAGATGCTGACGGCCTTTTCCCAGACAGTCGCCACTTCCCCTGCATTAATGCCAATAACGAGAACGACAAGAAAGAGTAGAAGGAGTAAAAAGCCGCTTTTCCTTTTATCCTGACCCATAGCGCACCCCCTGTTACGAGAAGTAACATCCCAAGTCAAATGCTGCCCTATTCCTTGCACTCACCGAGAAGCGATACGATTTTCCCCTCTATGAAGTCTTCACTCCGTTGTCCAAGAATCTTTTCCACGATCTTCCCCTTCTTTACAACATAGGTGAGGGGTATGGCCGAAATACTGTACTTCGCGGTGACCGCTTCACCCCCCCAGTATACAGGGAAACCGAGCCCCATCTGATCGACGAGAGGTTGCATCGCCGAAGGCCCCCCGATATCAAGACTGATACCGATTATTCTGAGCCCTTTATCTTTGTACTTCTCATACATTTTCTGGAGAATCGGCAATTCCGCCCGGCAGGGAGCACACCATGAAGCCATGGCGACGAGCATGACGGGACAATCCCGGGTGTTTAAAAGTGCCTCAATACCGGCAACATCGATGGGGACAACAAGGTTTTTTTCGCTCGGGGGAGGGGCTTCATCCTGAGAACAGCCAGTGAGCATACAGATAAGGACAATCATAATGCCTGCTATCATTTTTTTACACATACGAGTATGCCTCCATATTCTTCAGAATACCGCATATTTTTACTGAAGATAAGGTGCTTTGAGTGTAACATAATGGATCGATAAATCAAGGATATTCCCTTGGAAGGGTCCACTGTTTCCCTGTGCGGCAGAGACAAGAGTGCGGCAACTCTTCTAATGTCAGTACCTGGAGATAATCTCCTACCAGTACATTTCGGCGTCTTTATTGTTTCGATTTTTCGAATTTTGATCAGTGTTGCTCAGCTTCGCCTTTTTCTTGCGGCATTCGGGACATCGTCTGGGATTACTGAAGTTCCGATTTCTGTATTGGCGCTGTTCTGAGGCGGTGAAAACAAATTCATGACCACATTGGATACATCCGATTGTAATATCTTCCACGATTCTTCCCTTATCAGTGTTTTGAGGTGTTTCCCCTTTTCATTTATTTTGATGCATCAATATTTTTCATAAAGATTATCTTGCTATCTCCCTCACGGTAAAAATCGTCCAGGAGACACACAGCATAATACCCCTGTTTCTCATAGAATCCCCGAGCGGCTTCATAGGGAGGAGTGCTTGAGGTATCGACATATATCTTTCCACCCCCCTGTCGGGCAATCTGTTTCTCCATAAAACCGGAAAGTTCTGCCGCAATACCTTTTCCTCTGGCCTGTCGGTCAACCGCTATCCAGTAAAGGTCGTATCGGGAATCAGTCATCGGTATCGGACCAAAGCAGATATAACCCCTTAATTGATTTTCGGTGTCATAGTAAGAAAGTGCCTGATAATCTTCGTCACCGTTCTTCACCAGCACCAGGTCGACTAGCTCCATCGCAACGGTAATCTCTTTTTTATTGAAGACACCGGACTGTCTCAGGATGTCGAGAATCCTTTTTCTGTCGTTGTATGTTATGGGTTTGATCATATCAGCGCGAACGGAGCGACATGAATTCCACGAAATGTCGCACCATCTCAGTATAATTGATCCCTGCATGTGCAAGGGAGGCGATAAATCCTGCATCCGGACTTATACATGGGTTAGAATTTATTTCAAGCACATATGGTCTATTACGACGATCTGTTCTGATATCGACCCGTGCGTAATCCCTGAGCATGAAGATTTGGAAGCATTCACGGGCGATCTTTTCAAGCGACTCCTGAAGAGGAGAGGGGATGTTCACGGGAAATCTTCTGACGGCATTGTGATATTCGGGAGATGTTTCATCCCACTTGGTGCGGTAACCCACGATGTGATGAACATCATCACCAAATGCGGAGAAATCAATCTCAGCTACAGGCATTACATCTGCAGTGGGATATCCGAAGAGCGAAACATTAAATTCCCTCCCGTCAATATATTCCTCTACAAGCAGAGAGCCGAACCGTTCATGGAATGACCCTAAAGCCTCCTTCAATGTAACCTCACTCCCGAACACCGATTCCTGGTCGATCCCGATACTGGCATCCTCAAACCTCGGTTTAACGATAACCGGGAAGGTGAGACAGCCTGGGTTAAAATGAGGGCGTCCATCGTATATGAGATATTTTGGAGTTCGTATCCCGCATGCCTTCAATATCCGCTTCGTCATGGTCTTGTCCGTCGTACACGTGAGGGCCGACGAAGGAGAACCGGTAAAGGGGACCTCGAGGAGTTCAAGGACGGCGGCAGCGTGGCCGGAAAAGAGCGGATTTTCGTCAACAGTCTCGCAGAGGTTGAAGACCATATCGATGGGGTCTTCCTTGAATGTGGCAAGGAACGCACCAATATCTCTAGTAAAGGGGATGCGCTTCGATGAATGTCCGAGGTTTCTCAGGGCCTCCTCGATCGAATCCACCTGAATCATGACATCCGAGGAGGCCTCGGTGAAGGCGTACGGGCCTGATTGAGGGACGTTGTGTACCAGCCCTATCAGATTCTTATTCATGGCTCTTCAGCGGACCTTTCCCGTGCTATTGAGCCGGCTCCGGGCCGATTGCATAATCGTCTCGATCAGCGCTGTATACGATATCCCCTTTTTTGCGGCAATAATACAGAGGTCTGAGTTTTCCGGGTGGAGTCCGGCGATTGGGTTTACCTCCATAAAGTTCGGGAACCCGGTGGCGTCCGCGCGCAGGTCAACACGTCCCGAATCCCTGCCACCCAGACCTTGCCAAACATTAAGGGCTGTTTTCTCCGCCTCCTTCGCAGCCTTGTCGT
>JAFGQD010000139.1 GCA_016935875.1 Deltaproteobacteria bacterium | reverse complement strand
TCTTTGACCGGGGCGCGAAGCGCAAGCTCAAATGCCCTGGCCAGTTTATCACGTGCCTCACTGAACGCGATTACGCCGTCATGGAAATTCAGACACCCCGTATAGAACGGATGACCCTGTTCTTCATAACGGTCTCTCATCATCTGACGGAATTGGGCCATCTCTTCTTCATTAACCTCTCCACCCTTCGCCTTGATACCTGCCCTGCGTACCGTTTCAACAATGAAGCCGGCCGTTTCACCCGACATAACAGTCGTACGTCCCCTCATGTTGGTAAAGGAGAAGGTCGGATTGAAGGCCCTTCCGCACATACCGTAGTTGCCGGCTCCGTGATCGGGACCGATAACATAGGTAATCTTGGGTGTGTCCAGACAGGTAGCCGCTCTGACCATATCGGAACCGTATTTACCGATACCGCCCCATTCTTCTGACTTGCCGACCATGTAACCGGGTGTACCTTCGAGGAAGAGAACGGGCAGCTTTGAGGTGCCGCAGCGAATCATCCATTCGGTAGCCTTTCTCGCCGCCTCAATATAGATAACGCCGCTGGCGTTCGAAGCAACAACCCCAACAGGAATACCCTTCAACCACATCTTGCCGCAGACAACCGTATTCCCGCGGCCGGGACCGTATGTCGACTTGTATTCATGAAAATAACTGTCATCGGCCAGGCATTTCAGCGTGTCATGGATGTTGATATAGTGGTAGGTATCACGGGGTGAACAGCTCATCATCTCTTGATAATCAAACTTCGGTTCCCTCGTCTCCCTGCGGTCGGTGTACAGCTTCTGTGAGGGTTCAAATTCCATGATATCGCGCAGCTTCTGAATTCCCTCCTCCTGGCTCTTGACGAAGTGATCGCAACCACCGGAATGCCGGGTATGAACATAAGCGCCGCCGAGGTCTTCCGCTGCGACGGTTTCACCGATAGCGGATTTAACCATGGGAGGACCAGCGAGGAAGGCATAGGCCATCTTTTCGATCATAATCGATTCGCAGGCCAGGTAAACGATATATGCGCCACCTGCCGTGTTCCCACCGGTGGAAAGGGTGTACTGTTTAATCCCTTTGGCAGACATGCGGCACATATTGTAAAACATTTTACCGAATTGATTGTGATCGGCGAAACTGCCTATCTGCATTGGGAGATACACACCACCCGAATCGGCGATGTAGACACAGGGAATCTCACACATCTCGGCGATTTCCTGGGCCCGCATGTGTTTCTTCAGGGTGATGGGAAAGTATGTCCCCGCGGCATAGCGATTTTCATTGGCAAAGATCATACAATCCTTACCATGTATCTTGCCGATGCCCGTAACCAGACCGCCTCCGGGTATATGCCCGCGCTCTTCCTGCTCGTAAACTTCCCCGCCGTAAACCCGTTTCTTGCCGATATCATAGCCGGTATCAAGACCCACTTCAAAGTACTCGGCACCCGGATCGATCAGCATGGATATAAGTTCACGCATCGGTTTCTTGCCCTGTTTGGCAAGACGGTCTAACTGTTTCTGCCCGCCCACATTGTAAGCTTCTTCGCGGTGTTTGAACAGGACTTCATCCTCTGCCATCCAGTGTTTCAGATTGTCTTCCCTTTCTTTTTCCAGTTTTTCGGCCCTTGTCAGTTTTTTCTTTTTCTCTGCCATTATATGTGTTCCTTTCGCTCTAAATTTAGGGTTAACATCTCATTCGCTATCTCTGTCAAACATTTTATAATATGAGATACTATAGCACCTGTGCAAATTTAAGTTACGTGGACATCAACTGGTCGATTTGCCGGAAAGGCCGGCTGAAAATATAGATTCGGAAAACAGCTCCCCCCGATTGCTCACTAGAGCGCAACATCGTTCTCTCACATAGAAAGATAACCGGTACATCCAACAATATTGCATATCTTCCTTACCACGGATACAAAGGTTTTTTAAACCTGTTTTTCTGCCATATCGTTTTGATTATCATCTCCAATGCCGCATGCCTTCTCTTCAATATTTCTTTCAGATCTTGCTTTTGTGTCAAGTATTTTTTTCTGCCGTTATGATGGTATATGAATATGATATTATTTGGAATATTTATTCAGTCCACAGCAACATGGCTCCCCGGTCTGAAATTTAAGTTGACACGTATGATGAATCCGTCTCATATAAGAAAATATTGCCAGCAGTATTTTGGAATTGTAGAGAATCAGTTGGAAGTGACAAATCGCACAGAACAATGTCGGACAATGATATTCATCTGAAAGATTATGGGTGAGAGCAGAATGATCGAAGTGGGTCAGTTTGAAGACGTTACCCAGATCAGGATGAGCCGGGTGATAGATGGTGTTCCGATATACTGGGTCTCCGCCTACCTTATAGATGGACTCCTGATAGATACCGGCTGCGACTATACTGCGGAAGAACTGGCTTCGTATCTCGAAGACAGGCAACCGGATATGGTCGTAAACACCCATTTTCATGAGGACCATATCGGGAGTAATCACCTCATTCAAGAGAGATTCAACGTCGACATATACGCGCATATCGACTCAATCCCCTTAATAGGAAAGAAGGCGTTTTTGTACCCCTATCAGGAAACGGTGTGGGGCTATCCGGTGCCGACACAGGTTCAACCGATTCCCGCAGTAATCAAAACGGAGCATTTCACCTTTGAAGTGATAGAGACACCCGGCCATAGTGTCGGGCATGTGGCCCTTCTGGAAAAGAAGAAGGGATGGTGCTTTTCCGGGGACATATTTTCACGAGAGACCTTGAAGTTTATCAGGCCGGAGGAGGATATGGATGAGACCATACAATCGATGAAAAGGTTGTTGGATTTTAACACGGAGAGGTTAGTGCTCTTTACATCCGTGGGAAAGATCATCGAAGATGGTAGAACTGCACTTGATGGGTGTATCCAGTATCTGGAAAACCTTGCAATGAAGGTGAAAAATTTGAAGAACAAGGGACACACCATAGAGGAGATTATTCAGAACATCTTCGGGGGTGAGCATACTTTTGCCCAGCTTACGAACGGTCAGTATACGACGGAAAATCTGGTACGTTCTGTTCTGAGAGTGTAAGCGCCTGTCGTGATCCAGGGGAAGGCTTATGGCCATGAGTGAGGTGAAAAACTCCGGCAATAGAAGAGAACATGATATGGTTGTTTTCTAAAGGTTACACTATCATTTCACGATAAGGAGGGTTTTCTTATGTCGAGATTATTGGATATTCTTGGATGCGAGTACCCCATCATTCAGGGCCCTGTCGGTGCCATGAACAGCCCTAAAATGGTTGCAGCCATCTCTGAGGCGGGGGCATTCGGGATGCTGGCTCTGGGGTTCACCGGTAGTGCCGAAGAAGCGAAAAGAATGGTGGGAGCGGTGAGGGAACTGACCGATAAGCCCTTCGGCGCAAACCTCATGACCATGAATCCCGTAAATCAGGAGATTCTGGAAGTGTTGGCGGAATCGGGAGTAAAAACGGTGACAACCTCGGCCGGTTCTCCAAGGCACCTGTATCCTCGGCTTCACGAGCTGGGCATGAAGGGGCTCCATGTTCTCCTTGCCCTCTCCTATGCCGTAAAGGCCGAGGATGCCGGTGCGGATGGCCTCGTTATCTCAGGGGCGGAGTCGGGTGGATTGCGCTCCGTGAATCCGGAATCTTCGAATATGATCCTTGTCCCCCTGGTAGTGGACCATGTGAAGGTTCCTGTGGTAGCAGCCGGAGGCATTGCCGATTCGCGCGGGTATAGAGCGGCGCTTGCCCTGGGAGCGGAAGGCGTTCAGGTAGGCACACGGTTCCTGGCCTCGGAGGAAAGCCCGGCATCGAAAGCGTGGAAGGATGCGATACTCGAGTGCTCCGATGGAAATACAACCCTTCTGCCATTGGGAAATATGATGATGAGGGTTATCACCAATCCCAAACTCAAGGAACAGATGAACAATCCGGAAACGGATTATTCGAAGGAATATAATATCATGAATGCTCCCGAGGCGTGGAGTACGGGCAACTTCGATCTTTTCCCGGCCGGCGCGGGACAGGTAAGCGCCCTGATTCGCGAGATCAAACCCATACGGGAGATTATAGAAGAGATGGTGTCATAATACGCTCGGTTGATCGCTGTACAGCTGGACACCACACGTAACCATGCCGGCTTCCAAAAGAGATATTGGTGAGTGTCAAGAATGTTAGCAGTTTACTATCCCCAGACACCCGCAATCGGTTGCCGGCAAAACGAACACTTCCCATCCTCGATACTGTTTTCAGTTATCAGATATCCGAAGCGTTCTATGATCTTCTTCTTGCAGGAAGGGCAGTACGTGTGATTCGAGTCCGCCTGGGGCACATTGCCTGCATAGACATAATGAATCCCCATCTCCATCGCGGTCTTTCTCGCCTTTTCCAAAAACGATATGGAGGTCGGAGGAAGATGCGTCAGCTTGTATCGGGGGTAGAAACGTGAAAAGTGAAGTGGATAGTCGGCCCCGAGATTTTCCAGTATCCAGCCGCACATCCGTTTTACCTCATCTATCGTATCAGTGTAGGTCGGCACCATCAGTGCCGTTATTTCAAACCAGACACCCTGCTCCTTCAGTACTGTAAGAGTTCTCAGTACCGGTTTCAATGTGCCGGCATTCAGCCGAGAATAGGTATCCTCGGAGAAACTCTTGATATCGATATTCGCGCCATCAAGCATCTTGCACAATGCGAGAAGGGGAGGTGTGTTGATATACCCATTGGAGACCCAGATGTTTTTGATATCAGCTTCGTGAGCCAGCCGGGAGGTGTCCAGCATGTATTCATAGAAGGTCGTCGGCTCGGAATAGGTGTAGGCAATACCACGGCAACCATCCCTCCGGGCGGCTTCCACGACGGCATCGGGGAACATATCCACAAATCTGACATCTTCGGGCCTTGCCTGCGATATCTCCCAGTTCTGGCAGTTGAGGCAGTTGAAACTGCACCCGGTTGTGGCTATGGAGAGCACACCGGATGAAGGAAGGAAATGATACAGAGGTTTTTTCTCAACTGGGTCAACATGTACAGAACAGGGATTACCATAAACCAGCGTGTAGAGCTTACCATTCTTATTGACGTGAGATCGGCACCTGCTCCGCGCATTCGGCTCCAGGATGCATTGATTCGGGCAGGTCAGACACTGGACATTCCTGCCCAGATTCACTGTATTGTAGACTTCTTTTGACCATTTCCAGAGCTTCTCAGGGGCATCGTTTTGAGTGATCGCTTTTTCATTCTTTCCGGGGAACGAAAACCACCGTGCGAAGGCATCCGCAGGAGAGACGGCAAGCGTGCAGGCAATGCCCGCTTTAATCAGTTCCCTTCGCGTCAGATCCATTACCTTTTTTCTACCTCCGAATCGCAAAGTATATATTGATCGCCGCATGCACCGTAAAGACCACAATCAGGATATATATAAACAGGTTGTGTATATACAGATACTCTTCGGCAGTCGCCAGCCGCGAGATACATTCATACCTGCCGGTTATGCCGTATCCGGTCAACAACAGAGCCGGTATAACAAAGAGAAGCAGCCAGCCTGTCAG
>JAFGQD010000138.1 GCA_016935875.1 Deltaproteobacteria bacterium | reverse complement strand
GATGATGCCGCAGGCAGCGCGGCGATCATTTCAACCTTATCTGTACATATCGTTCATTCTCATATAACCCAGCATGCTATTATTATAGAGTTTTTTTGTCAATCCTTTTTCTAAACCCTTGACTAAATATAGAAAAGGATATAGTTAGGAATGCTTTATGTTTAAGGAGTTGTCTAATGGATGAGAAGAGTGAACTGCTGATAAAGCGGAAAGAGAAGATGAAATCCCTGCAAGATATGGGAGTTGATCTGTATCCGAACGATGTGAAAGTGACCGCCACTACTCAACACGTTATCGACCGGTTTGGCGATATGGATAACGAGGAGCTCAAAGGGATTGAAGAAAAGTTTGCGCTGGCTGGAAGGCTGATGGCGGTACGTAACTTTGGAAAGGCGGCGTTCGTAAGTATTCAGGACAGAGAGGGTAGGATACAGGGGTACATAGCGAGAGATAAAGTCGGCAGTGATATATACTCCATCTTCAAAAAATTTGATGTGGGAGATATCGTTTTTATCTCAGGGAGTCTCCTCAAGACAAAAACCGGGGAGTTGACCGTTGATGCCGAGGAGATACGGCTCCTGTCAAAATCTGTAAGGCCACTGCCGGAGAAGTGGCACGGTATCACCGATGTCGAGGCCAGATACCGGCAGAGACATCTTGATCTTATAATGAATCCCGCCGTCAAGGAAGTCTTTTATACGAGAAGCAGGATCATAAAACTTATTCGCGATTTCATGCAGGAGAGGGATTTTCTCGAAGTGGAAACCCCCATGATGCACCCCATGGCGGGAGGGGCGGTCGCGCGGCCCTTTAAGACGTATCACAATACCCTGGATATGGATCTCTTCCTGAGAATAGCGCCGGAGTTGTACCTGAAGCGCCTTGTCGTTGGAGGCCTTGAACGGGTCTTTGAGATAAACAGAAATTTCAGGAATGAGGGTATATCAACCTTTCACAATCCGGAATTCACCATGATGGAATTCTACCAGGCCTACGCCACGTATGAAGATCTGATAGTGATAACGGAGGAGATGATAACATTCGTTGCCATGGAGATCTTCGGTTCTCTCAGATTTGATTATCAGGGCACCGCAATTGATCTTTGTCGCCCCTGGCAGCGCTTGACAGTAAAAGAAGCCATACTCAAACATTCAGATGTTACTCCGGATATCCTTGAAGACAGAGCTAAAGCCGCCCAATACGCTATAAGTATAGGCCTTCCTGTTGAGGACGATGAACCGTTGGGGAAGATTATGGTGGCCATATTCGAGGAGGTGGCGGAGAGCAAGCTTATCCAGCCTACATTTGTCACAAGCTATCCCATAGAGGTGTCACCTCTTTCAAGAAAGAGCGCCGGCAACAACGGTTTTACCGATCGTTTTGAACTGTACATCTATGGCAAGGAACTTGCCAATGCCTTTTCAGAACTGAACGATCCTGAGGATCAGAGAAACAGGTTTGCCATGCAGTTGAAGGAACGCGAGGCCGGAGACAAGGAGGCCCATGAAATGGACGAGGATTACATTGGCGCTCTGGAATACGGTATGCCTCCAACTGCTGGTGAGGGGATAGGGATAGACCGTATTGTCATGCTTTTTACCGATTCGCCATCCATACGGGATGTGATACTCTTTCCGCACATGAGATCAAAAAAAGATGTAAAATAACTATTTGTTCGATCTACAGGTTTCAAAACATGTCTTATGAATTCTTTATAGGCCTGCGTTATCTCAGAGCAAAGAGAAAGCAGACATTCATATCGGTCAATACCTTTATCTCTGTTGCGGGGGTTTTCCTGGGAGTCGCCGCCCTCATCATTGTGCTGTCCGTTATGAACGGTTTTGAGATCGAACTCCGTGATAAGATATTAGGCATAAATTCCCATATTGTCCTTATGGAATACAGCGGAGGAATGAAAAATCATAAACAGGTTATGAAGGAGCTTCGATCTGTTGACGGTGTTGTAGCCTCCACCCCCTTTATCTATGGCCAGGCCATGCTGAAGAATGAAGGAAGAGCGACAGGTGCGGTGCTTCGCGGCATGTCGACCGAAACGTCCGCCGATGTCATAAGTCTCGGAAAGATGATAGAGGGAGACATTGCGTATCTCTCCGGCAGGGGGAACGATACGGGCCTGCCCGGCGTTATCATAGGAAAAGAACTGGCTCAGAATCTGGGGCTGTTACTTTTTGATTCGGTGGAGATATTACTCCCCATGGGAATTCCTACCCCCATGGGAGTGGTTCCCAAGATAAAGAAGTTCAGCGTAGTGGGTATCTTCGAATCAGGTTCATATGAATATGATTCATCACTTGCCTTTGTGTCGCTTGAAGACTGTAAAAAGTTTCTCAATATGCAAGATGAGGTAACCGGGATCGAAATAAAGGTGAAGGATATTTTCGGAGCAGACAGGATTGCAAAAGCTATTGAAGAGAAGCTTGGATATCCTTACTGGGCAAGAAGCTGGATGGTGATGAATAAAAATCTCTTCTCGGCCCTCAAACTTGAACGGAGAGTCATGTTTATCATCCTCAGTCTGGTTGTGCTTGTTGCCGCCTTTAATATCATAACCACACTGATTATGACGGTTATGGAAAAGGCCAAGGATATAGCCATACTGAAATCAATGGGCGCCACTGCGAGAGGCATCATGAAGATATTCATGATAGAAGGGATTGTTATCGGCGCAATCGGCACGGTGCTGGGCTGTATTACCGGGATCACTGTTGCACTGAATCTGGAGTGGTTGAGCCGGTCTGTGGAAGATCTCTTCGGTTTCAAGATACTTCCGAAGGGTGTCTATTACCTGAACGATATCCCTTCTCAGATAAATTACGAAGAGGTCGTTGTTATACTGATTGCGGCATTGCTTATAAGCTTTCTGGCGGCAATATATCCATCGTGGAGGGCGTCAAGACTGGACCCTGCCGAAGTGCTGCGGTATGAATAGAGAGCGAGTAGTGTGAGATGATAGAAATCAAGCAGCTGACCAAGACCTTCATAAAGAATGGGACCCGGATTGAGGTGTTGAAGGGCATTGACTGCAGTATTGCGAGGGGAGAATCTCTGGCGATTCTCGGTGCTTCCGGTACGGGCAAAACCACGCTTCTTCAGATACTCGGAGCGCTTGATCATCCGACTTCCGGACACGTGTTCTTTGACGGTGCGGATATTTTCGAATGGGATGAACCCCGGCGTGCCGAATTCAGAAATAACAGGATAGGTTTTGTCTTCCAGTTTTACCATCTCCTTCCCGAGTTTACCGCTCTGGAGAACACCATCATGCCAGCTCTGATACATGGAATCCCAAGGGGAGATGCGTACAGGAGAGGGGAGATTGTCTTGACGGAAGTTGGGCTTGGTGATAGGTTGGCCCACAAACCTGGCGAACTTTCCGGAGGCGAACAGCAGCGGGTTGCCTTAGCGAGAGCGATAATAATGAATCCGGATGTAATCCTGGCTGATGAACCGACGGGAAACCTTGATGTGAAAACGGGTGAGAGGATACAGAACCTGCTTTTAGACCTTGGAAAGGCGGGGAACACCACTCTTATCATAGTCACTCATAACAAATTACTTGCCAATGACATGTCTCGTACTATCAATCTGGAGGATGGGAATATCCATGAACTGTAAACGTGTGGTATCTCTTTTTTTCATAACGTTGTTCCTCATATTTCCCCCTCTGGTTAGCATGGCCGCTACGGATTCTGCACGTGAGAAGGAACGAGCCGAGAGGATCGTCGTTTTTCCCTTTGAGATACACAGCAGTGGGGATGTCCTTGTACTGCAAGATCAGATAACCGGTAAGTTGACAGCCGAGCTGATGAATTCCGAATATATAGAGCTTATCAAAGAAGAGACTGTGGGAGGATTGGTTCAAGGGGAGAAGCTGACTGATCGGATGGCTATTGCTGCAGGTAAGGAGGTGAGAGCCGATTTTGTCGTTGTGGGGAGTCTTACCAGACTGGGTGGGATGGTGAGCGCGGACGTTGGAGTGATTAACGTCAATAGCGGTCATCGTTTCAATCTCTTTGCTCAGGGAAATAACATGGACGCCCTGGTTTCGCAGTTGAAAAATGATATCCTTCTGAAGACACTGGCCGGTCAAAGGATAGCGGAGGTACATTTCACGGGAAACCTCAGAATCGAAGACAGTGCCATATATAATGTTCTGAAAAGCACAAAGGGTAAACTTTTCTCGAAACAGGAGATTTCTTCCGACATAAAAACCATATACAAGATGGGTTACTTTCAGGACGTCGCGGCGAAAGTCACCGATACCCAGGAGGGGAAGATTATAGAGTTTACATTGAAGGAGATGCCCCTGATAACGAGCGTCGGTATTGAGGGAACCGACGAGATAAAAAAGGAGGATATAGAGGGGGTTGTTTTAGTTAAAGAAAAGCAGATTCTGAATCTGAATAAATTGAAGGCTGATATAGAAAACATAAAGACCTTCTACAAAAATGAAGGATTTCTTAACGCCGATGTTCAATACCGTATAGATGAAAATAAAAAGGGTGCTCGGGTAGTATTTCGTATAACGGAGAAGGGGAAGCTCTTTATACAGAAAATCACCTTTGAGGGGAACAGAGCGTATACCGACAAAGAATTGAGAGATATGATGGAGTCCTCGGAGTGGAGCATATTTCATTTTATCACTGATTCCGGTGAGTTCAATGAGATCAAGTTAAAAGAGGATACCAACAGACTGATAGTCTTTTACCTGAACAACGGGTATGTCAATGCCAAGATCGGCGAACCGGAGATGACGCATGACGAAGAATGGATATACATCAAGATACCCATTATCGAAGGGAAACAATTCCGGGTGGGAGAGGTGAAGATCACGGGCGATATTCTTACCGTTCCCCGATCCGAATTAGTGACACAGCTTCGGATTACCGAAAAAGACTATTTTGACAGAGAGGCCATCATTAAGGACATCGATATGCTGACGGAGACGTGCAATAAAGAGGGCTATGCCTATGCCAGTGTCGTTCCACGGACCGTGTCCAGAAACGAGGAACAGAGGGTTGATATAACCTATGATATAGACAAGGGTGATCTTGTATATATCAACAGGATATACATAACGGGAAATACCGCAACGAGGGACAAGGTAATACGCAGAGAACTTGCCGCTGTAGAGGGGGATCTGTATGACAGCAGCAAGGTCAAGACGAGCTATATGAGACTGAACAGGCTCAGATATTTTGAAGAGGTAAATTTTCAGACGGAAAAAGGGGCCGATGAAGGGTTCATGGATATCAATGTCCATGTCAAGGAACGATCCACCGGTTTGTTCAGTGTCGGCTTCGGATACAGCGCTATCGACAATCTGGTCTTTACCGCTCAGGTATCCGAGCAAAACCTCTTTGGCCGGGGTCAGACCCTGGGTCTGAGCGCCTACTTCGGATCAAGCAAAACAACCTATAAACTGTCTTTTACAGACCCCTGGCTGTTTGATATGCCCTTGTGGGGCAAATTTGATGTATGGGACATGGAGCGGGAATATGATTCGTACGATCTCAATACGAAAGGTTTCGGTGCTACCCTGGGCTATCCCCTCTTTGAATATGTAAAAGGCTACGTGGGATACAGTTTCACTCTTGATGATATAACAAATGTAAGCAGTGATGCATCGAAATATATCAAGGATCAAGAGGGAAAGACCACTTCAAGCGGTGTTACTGTGTCACTTGCACGGGATACAACGGACGACATAATGTTTCCCTCAAGTGGCTCCAAAAACAGTGTTTCCGTGGAGCACACGGGGACGATCTTTCAGGGAGATACAAGTTTTACGAAATACACCGCCACCTCCAGCTGGTTTTTTCCTCTGCCGTTGGATACTGTCTTCGGGGCTCGTGGAAAGGCTGGTTATATACAGGCAAATGAGGGGAAGGAGATCCCTGTCTTTGAGCGCTTTTACCTGGGTGGAATAAGTTCCCTCAGGGGTTTGAGAGAGATAGGTCCTGTCGACTCGGAAGGAGATTGCATAGGCGGTGCGACCATGCTGAACTTCAACGTGGAATTGGTTTTCCCCTTGATCAAAGATGCCGGCATGAAAGGAGTCGTGTTCTATGATACGGGCAATGCATGGGATAGCGGTTATTATTTAGATGACATGAGGCAGACGGCGGGAGCGGGGGTGCGCTGGTATTCTCCGATCGGTCCGTTGAGACTGGAATGGGGTTATGTTCTTGACAGGAAAGAGGGCGAGACTCCGAGCAGGTGGGAGTTTACGATAGGTATGTTTATGTAGTGTCCATTTGTACACATATGAAATCACAAATTGAAACAAGGGGGATTCATTGATGAAAAAGGTTATAAGTTTTTTGATGGTTATTTCTTTTATAGTAACAGGAGCTTGTTTTGCCGGGGCGGGGGAAATAGGCTTCATCAGTATGAAAGATATTCTTCTCAACTCCGATGCCGGTAAGGCTGCGACCCTGGATTTGAAAAAATTCGTCGAGGAGAGAAAAACACAGATACAGGAGAAGGAGGATATGCTTAAAAAACTGAAAGACAATCTGGAGAAACAACGTCCGGTGTTGACGGAAAGTGCCTATAAGGAGATGGAACTTTCCTACCAGAAAGAATACAGGGATTACAAACGGTTCATTGAAGATACCAATGAAGAGATGAAAACAATGGATCAGGAACTTTCCCGGAAGCTGCTTCCCGAGGTGCTGAAGGTTGTAAACACCATCGGTGAAAAGGGAGGGTATACGAGCATAATGGATGTAAACAGTGGGGGACTTGTCTTTCATTCCAAGGCGAATGATATGACAGAGAAGGTTATAGAAGAATATAACAAGGTGTATAATGCTAAAAAGTGACGGCGTAGTAAATCCTGGTACGTCGGTATTACTCTGCCGTCCAACCTTCACTCTTTACGGGACCGTTAACAAGTAACCCGGGAATGTATATGGTAGTCAGAAAACGGCTCAGAGAGATTGCAGCGCATGTGGGTGGCACCGTGGTGGGAGATGCCGATGTGTGTGTCTGCAATGTGCGGGGCATAGATGAGGCGGGTGAAGGGGATCTTACCTTCATCTCAAATCCAAAGTACAGGGGCAGACTCGAAGAAACCCGTGCGTCGGCAATCCTTGTTTCACCGGGGATTACACACCCCGATAAAAACCTGATTGTCACGGAAGATCCGTATATCGCCATGGCCATGGTTCTCGAGCTTCTTTATCCTGAGGAACATATTCCTGCGGGGATACATGGGGATGCCTGTATCGAAGCGGATGCGGAAATAGGAGAAGATGTTACCATGTATCCCGGGGTATACATCGGCAGGAGGGCCAGGATAGGAAGGAAGGCGGTGCTGTATCCGGGTGTCTTTGTTGGTAATGACGCGATTGTAGGAGAGAATTCCGTATTATACCCCAATGTTGTCGTATACAAGGGATGCAGGATCGGGAATAGGGTGATTCTTCATGCGGGAGTCATTATTGGGGCGGACGGGTTCGGTTTTGCGAATCCCGGAGCTGATAACCGCAAGATACCGCAAGTGGGAATAGTGCAGATAGACGATGATGTCGAAGTTGGGGCAAATACCACTATTGACAGGGGGACATTGGGGAAGACTTGGATAAAAAGGGGGGTTAAGATTGACAACTTGGTTCAGATTGCCCACAATGTAGTCATTGGTGAAAACTCCATTATCGTCGCCCAGGTCGGCATTTCAGGCAGCACAAAAGTGGGTGAGAGCGTACTATTAGGGGGACAGGTTGGGCTCATCGGGCATATAAACATAGGCGACAATGTCATGATAGCAGCGCAGTCAGGTGTCCACGGAAATGTTGCTCCCGATCAGATAGTGTCCGGGTCTCCTCACATGCAGCACAGCAAATGGTTGCGAATATATGCGTGTTTGCCGAAATTGCCGGAGATGAGAAAAACGGTGAACTCTCTGTTGAGAAGGATAGAGAAACTGGAAGAAAAAGTAACAAGCGAGAAGAGATAGTTTGTGCATACATAAGGAGTAATGAAAATCATGAATGTTCACCCCACAGCCATCATATCGCCCGGGGCAATTGTTGAAGAGAACGTTGAAATAGGACCTTACAGTGTTATCGGTCCGAATGTACGGATAGGAGGAGGCACGGTTGTTGGCCCGCACGCTGTCATAGAAGGTTGCACAGAAATAGGCGACAATTGTCATATATTTCAGTTTGTTTCCATAGGAGCTGTCCCTCAGGATCTCAAATTCGGGGGAGAGGAATCTAAAGTGATTATCGGGAAGAACAACACGATACGGGAATTTGTCACGATACACAGCTCAACATCTGCCGATATCGGAATGACCTATATAGGAGACAATAATTTATTGATGGCGTACTGTCACGTTGCACATAACTGTATACTGGGAAACAATATCGTCATGGCGAATGCCGCTAATCTGGCAGGCCATATACTCATAGAGGACTTTGCCATTATAGGTGGTTTATCGGGGATCCATCAATTTACCCGTGTCGGTTGTCATTCGATCATTGGAGGCGCATCAGCCGTCGCAAAGGACGTTCCTCCTTATGTGACCGTATCGGGCAACAGGGCAAAGCCCCATGGTCTTAATCTGATAGGACTCAAGCGAAGAGGTTTCCCGGGAGAAACAATAGCGGCCCTCAAGAAGGCGTATAAGATTGTTTATAGATCTTCCCTGTTACTCTCGGTGGCTCTGGAAAGAGTGAGGGCGGAAGTTGACGACCTGCCTGAGGTACGACATTTTGTTGAGTTTATTGAAAATGCGAAAAGAGGCATATGTAGATAACCACAAAAATCTTAGTATGGGTTGCACGTACAGTCAGCAGACGTCGACAATCGATACGTACGTTCGATTACGAACTAATCTTGACTTCGCCAAAATTCAGTTGATGTTATCAGTGCTGAGTGCTGAATGAACATTCGCTCTGCGACAACTTGTCACAATATGTCACCGTATTTGTAAATCGGAGCAATGACCTATTAAACGGATGACAGACTCAAAAACGTACATGAAGATTAAATCCTGAATAGCGATAATGTGGATATCTCGATTTTGCCGTTTGAAGACAGGCGAGGAGTAACCAGTGGAACAAAAAAGGAAAATAAAAGTTGGTGTGGTGGGTGCCGGTCATCTCGGAAACTACCATCTGCAAAAATATCAAAAAATATCGGACTGTGAAATTGTGTGCGCGGCGGATATCGCCAGAGAACAATCTTTAAAGGCTGCGAAGGAGTATCAATGCGAGGCCCTCTCTGATCACCGGGAGTTAATAGGAAAAGTCGATGCCGCAAGTGTTGCGGTTACTACGAGATCTCATTATGAAGTAGCAAGGGATCTTCTTTCCGCGGGAATCGATATACTCCTTGAAAAACCTATATGTGTTACACTGAAGGAGGCGGATGAACTCATTTCCATCGCCGAGGACACGGGAGCCATACTACAGGTTGGATTAATAGAACGGTTCAATCCCGCTATCGCGGCGCTGGAGAAGGTTATACAAACGCCACTTTTTATTGAATCTCACCGTCTTCACCCCTTTTTCAACCGTGGAACGGATGTGGATGTCATCCTC
>JAFGQD010000137.1 GCA_016935875.1 Deltaproteobacteria bacterium | reverse complement strand
CTGTTCATGACAAAACCGTACATTGCCTCCTCACTCGATTCGTACCCGCTTGAATTCCTCAATATGCAAAAAGGGCATGTCCTCGTGTACGGCGAGGATGTACTGAAGGACCTATTGTTCGAGCCTAGCCATCTGCGGCTCCAGTGCGAACGTGAGATCAAGGGCAAGCTGCTCCTTCTCAGGCAGCGATTCCTGGAAACGGAAGGGAAGGCCCGAAGGATGCAGGAACTGATAGGGGAGTCGATAACTGCCTTTATCTCTATCTTCGGGGGGCTTCTCTACCTCAAGGGTGCGGCGATCCCTTCTTCCAGGCGGGAGATTGTGGAGGCGCTCGCCCGCGATTTTCCGGTAAACGCGGATGTCTTTATGAACTGCCTTGACATAAAAGAGGGGGAGAAAAAATTTGCGTCCTCCGAGATACGTGATATCTTCATGGCCTATCTGGCGGAGGTGAGAAGATTGTGGGGATTTGTTGATGAATTGGAGTAGAAGGGAAGCGGTCTTGTAAAAAGCCTTTTCTTCACTCGGAAGCATTTCAGGAATTATTTCTAAACAACAGGGAGGAATGTACAGATGACAAAAGGCAAGAGGAATCTTTTGATCGCCGTGGCGGTGATCGTCGTGGTCCTGCTGATGTTCTATTCGGGCATCAAGGGGACATACAACAGTTTTGTTACCCTGGATGAGGGGGTGAAGGCATCGTGGGCCCAGGTGGAAAATCAGTTGCAGAGGCGCTACGACCTGATCCCGAACCTTGTGGAGACGGTGAAGGGTTTTGCCAAACAGGAAAAGGAGGTCTTTATCGGTGTCACCGAGGCCCGGGCCAAGGTGGGCGGGGCGAAGAACATCCCCGAAAAGATAGAGGCAAACAATCAGTTGACGGGGGCATTGAGCAGACTGCTCGTAACCGTTGAACGCTATCCCGATATCAAGTCAAACGAGAACTTTATCAGACTTCAGGATGAACTGGCCGGGACGGAAAACCGGATAGCCGTCGAGAGGATGCGCTACAATGAGACCGTGAAGACCTATAACGTCAGGATCAGGACCTTCCCGTCCAACATACTGGCGGGGATGTTCGGATTCACAAAGGCGGAGTTCTTCGAGGTCCCCGAATCCGCCAAAGCAGTTCCAGGAGTCAAGTTTTAGGAGGTGTCGGTGTACCTGAACTATTTATAATTCCTGTAACGGGCAGGGCCAACCCCTGCCTGTGACGGTGAATTGAACAGCAAGCGCATACACAATAAACATTTTCCTTAACAATCGGAGATTCCCAGCAGATTGTTGCGGGAAATCTCCAATTCTCTGTTGACATCCCACCATTAATATCTTAGCTTGTCAAAAATTATGTCTCCAATCACAATCCGGTCAGTTATCGCCATTAATGGGATTGGATTTCGAGACGGAAATCCGGTCTACCTATGAAAGTAGCTATTATTGCCCCGCCATATCCTCTTGAGGAAGCCCCCGCGCCGCCCCTGGGTGTCTCTTACGTGGCAGCCGCGTTTGAAGCGGCCGGTTGTCATGTAAAAATCATAGATTATATCGTATCCCGGTACACGCCGGAAAAGTTGAAGAGAGAGCTTGATACCTTCGAGCCGGATGTCGTCGGTACCACCTCTGTAACCATGAACTTTCCCGTGGCCGCGGATATACTCAAGACCGCCAAGAGGCACAGACCTTCCATACTTGCCATCATGGGCGGTCCCCATGTATCGTTTGCCGTTGCAGACACCCTTGAAACATATCCCGAGATAGACATGCTGGTTGTGGGGGAGGGCGAGAAAACCATCATGGAGCTTGTCCCGCATGTGACGGAGAGCGACAGATGGCCGGATATACAGGGGCTCGCGTTCAGGCAGGACGGCGGGATTGTCGTCACGGAGCCGAGAGCGCTGATTGACGACCTTGATTCCATTCCCATGCCGGCACGCCATCTGCTCCCCATGTCGAGATACCGGGCGCTTGGCTTTCCTGTCAGTATCATAACGAGCCGGGGGTGCCCGAATTCGTGCATATTCTGCCAGGGAAGACGCATGGTAGGAAAAAAGGTCCGCTACCGGAAGGTGGAATATGTCATGGATGAGATAGAACGGATACTCTCTTACGGCATCTCCAGGATCAATGTAGCCGATGACCTGTTCACATCGAATAAGGCACGGGTCCACGAGGTATGCGGAGAGATCCGCAGACGCGGGCTTGATTTCACATGGAGCGCCTTCTCGCGTGTCAATACCGTTGACAGAGAGATTCTCGAACTCATGCGGGATGCCGGGTGCGACAGCGTCAGTTTCGGCATAGAGTCCGGCAATCCGGAGATGCTCAGGCGCGTGAAAAAGGGCATCACCCTCGACCAGGCGAAAAATGCGGTCAGGATGTGCAAGGAAGCGGGAATGCTGGCCCACGCCTCGTTTATGGTGGGTCTCCCCGGAGAATCGCCCGAAACCCTCAGAGACACACAGGAATTTTCACAGAGCCTTGAAATCCCTCATGGGTATCACTTCCTCGCTCCCTTTCCCGGGACTACGGTCCGTGAAAAGATTGAGGAATACGACCTTGAAATTCTCACTGACGACTGGGAGCGCTATGACGCGAACAGCGCGATTGTCAGGACATCAGCTCTTTCACCTGAAGATATCGAAGCATTTGTGGGAGCATTTGACAGGGAAATCAATGATGCATGGGAAAAGCAGGTGCGCGATTACCGAGAGGGGAGGGGCCTGCCGGAAGAAAATTTCAGAGTTGAAGGGCATTTCAGGATGCAGCTTGTCTACCGAATCCTTTCCGAGGATCTGATTGAGACCTGTGGCTGTTTTCCCCTGGAGCAGGAGCCCGATACCGGAACGGTCGACATGCTGTGCGGGAGGATCGAAGAGAAAACCGGTTTCGACCGGGAACTGATTCGCAAAACCATAGAGGATTTTATCCGTGCCGGCTACATCAAGCCGGCGCGCGCGGGAGGCAACATCGCGTGGTACTGGACGCATAACAACAGCGTCGACGTGAATTGAATAGCGAGCGTATTTCCCGATGATTGCCGGAGCAAGAGCGGATATCGCACTTGCTCGAAGCTGCGGGGGTATCCAATTAGAGTTTGGTTTCTTTTCTTCTCAAAACTCCCAGGGTATCTGTCATGGGCAGTTCCGTGAAAAGGCCGGAGGCGAGGGCCAGATTGTATATGTGAT
>JAFGQD010000136.1 GCA_016935875.1 Deltaproteobacteria bacterium | reverse complement strand
GAGATTGAACCCGTGTCACACGAATGTGACGAACAGGAAAGATACACCCCGGAGATTAGAATAAAAGCCGGCGAAAACGGACTGGTTGAGCCTTGGATACCAGAAGAATATGGCGGTTCAGGAGTCGGACAGCTCGGTAATATTCTGGTCGTTGAACAGATATCGCGCGTAGATATTGGTATAGGACTCAACATATACATAGCCGGTTTCGGAAGCCAGAATATTTTCAACTTCGGTACCGAAGAGCAAAAGCAGACCTATCTGCCACGAATTGCGAGTGGTGAAATTGTGTTTGCAGGTGCCTACACGGAACCCAACGCCGGTACCGATGTTGCGGGCTACAAGACTCATGCGGTTAAGGATGGTGAAGATTACGTCATTAATGGACAAAAAATGTTCATATCCAACGGAACTGTTTGTGATTATATGATATGTCAGGCAATTACCAATCCTGATGAAAGAACGCACAATCGATTCAGTCAGATAATTGTACCAGCTGATGCTCCCGGCGTGGCGAGAACCAAGATAAAAGGAAAGCTGGGCATTAGGGCCAATGACACGGGCGAAATCGCCTTTGATGATGTCAGGGTACCCCAGGCCAACCTTGTTGGTAAGGAGACCAGGGGATTCTATCAGCTTATGAATTTCTTTGATACAACCCGCGTAATGATAGCTGCCCAGGCACTCGGTCTTTGCCAGGCGTGCCTTGATGAGTCGATTAAATATGCAAAAGAGAGGACAGTGTTCGGAAAACCCCTTAGTTCATATCAGATTACGATGCAGAAAATCACCGAGATGGCGATAAAAACGGAAGCCCTCCGGAACATGGTTTACAAAGCCGCGTGGTTACTCGATTCTGAAAGTCCGGATTATCACCTCTCGGCAATGGCAAAATATTTTGGCGGTCAGGCGGCGGTTTTTTGCGCCAACGCAGCTGTCGAAATTCATGGTGGTTATGGATATGTCGATGAGTACAAGGTCCAGAAATGGTATCGGGATGCCAAGATTCTCGAACTCTACGAGGGAACGAAAGAGGCGGAAATAATGTCTCTCGGCCGCGTTTTGATGTCTTAGCATGTAATGTAACGGCGCTCTCACAGATCGAACGCGAATAGACTGTCTCCATTCTCAAAGGGGCCGGGTTTGTTAATGCCCGGTCCCTACCATTACGTTACCTCTATTGGAAGTGGCCAGGATCACTGCCTATTTTTAGGTAAAGCGTCGGATCTAGGTCTCACGGAGGGGAGAGGTATTCATGTATTCGCAAAAATCATCCCATTAAAAAATAGTGTCAATATCCAATAATGTTGGTTACAGAAAGGGCACCCGATTTCTGCAGGGCCTTTTATGCATTTCACAGCATTTCTCTTATCACTCATGAACTATTCGTTGACAGGTATCGTATTTCTTATTACAGTTTTTCGCGATCAATACACTTTTCCGAGGGAGTTGTTGTGCAGACATCTGATTTGAAAAAATATTGTGAGAAGGCTCTTCAAGGAGGGGCAACCCATGCGAAAGTAACCCATCCGAATACCGTAGTAACCGCCCCGTGGGTTCGGTTCAAGTGTATGTTCGGATGTCCCTACAAACATCGGTACAGTTGCCCGCCCCATACACCCACGCCGGAAGAGACTCGGGCAAACCTCGATTCGTATGAACGGGCGATTCTCTTTCATATTGAGGCCCCGGCCGTAAAGGGACGAAGCAAAAGCATGATGGCCTATCTCGACAATCTGATCAAGCTGGAAGGAGAGCTCTTCAAGGACGGATACTACAAGGCATTCGTTATGCTGGCCGGTCCCTGTGTGCTGTGCAAAGAGTGCGGAAAGGTTACCGGAGTCCCCTGTCGTTTCCCCGAAAAAACCCGGCCCGCCATGGAGGCGTGCGGTATCGATGTGTTTCAGACCGCACGAAATAACGACTTTTTCATAACAACCCTGAAGGAAAAGTCGGAACCGCAAAATCTCTACTGCCTTATGCTGGTAGACTGAATCACCGTCACGATAGCCAAAAGAGCGTTTTTGGGTACTGTTCCTTCTAAACTTCCGAAAAAGGATCAATAATGACGAGCGATAAGCGATATGCCGACGTTAGAGGAATTCTGGTAATCTTTGCGGAAAGTCACTTGTGGCCGAATCCGGCTAATATATTCGTGATCCCTGATGATCGTGGTTTCTCGATGGTAGATGTGGGAGGCAGGGGGGAATTGGGGTATCGTCACCTCATGAGCGGTCTTCGCCATTTGGGTTTGAAACTCCCCGACCTCCATACGGTGTTGCTCTCTCATGCCCATCCCGATCACATGGGCGCCATACCATACATCCTCGAGGAAGTTCATCCGAGGGTGCTTATCCATTCACTCGATGTCGAATCGGCCCTGAACCCGGTACATCTGCACTACACCTTTGATATTCCCCTTGCAAAAGAGAAGTATGCCTCGTCCGGAGAACATCAGGATTTCGATCTGCTTCATTTTTTCGATGAGTTTGGCTGCCTCATGAGCGCCGCGGAAGATGTGGAGGAAATGCATGAAGGAGATGTAATCGGTCTGGGGAATTTTGAATTTGAGGTCATTCTCACACCGGGACACGCGCCGGGCCATATCTCGTTATTTGAGAAAAGGACGGGAATCCTGCTTGCGGGAGACCTTGTCGGAAACAGTCCGGCATGGTACACTCCGAGTTCGGGCGGGCTGACCGGGTACCTTGCAAGCCTCGATAAACTCGAAGCAAAGAATGCCTCTCTTCTGATCCCCTCCCATGGAACGATACTGGATAATCCTTCGCAGGGAATCGATAGAATCCGCGGCAAATTACTGAAAAGGGAGGCCATCCTCATGGAAGCGTTGAAGGATGGGCCCAAAAGTTTCATGGAATTGAACGCCGCGCTTTTCCGTCATGAAATAATCCACTTTTTCCCCGGGTGTGGAATTATTGAAAGCCATCTTGTGAAACTGGAACAGGATGGCATGATCGACCGCAATGGAGACGTGATCCGCCTGAAATCCTGATGGCAGAGATATGCTTACATTGAATTGTTTCCGGTGAGTCCACGTGTCAAACTCCGAATCCGCTTTTTGGTTTCGTCGTTGTGCTTTCATTCCTCCTGATTTTTGAAGGTCTCCACTTCCCGCTTCAACCAGTCGATCCAGCCTTCGATCCCCGCACCGGTTTTGCATGACACCTCGAGGATCGTCAGACGGGGATTCAGGGTCAGTGCCCGCTGTTTCAATGCCGTCATATCGAAATCACTGAGAGACAGGTAATCGATTTTATTGACCAGCAGCATATCACAGATTGAGAACATGAGGGGGTATTTGAGAGGCTTGTCGTCTCCTTCGGGTACGCTCAGGATCATGACGTTTTTATGGGCACCCGTGTCGAACTCGGCGGGGCAGACTAGGTTCCCTACATTTTCGATGATAACCAGGTCAAGTTCGCTTACATCCATGGCATCAATGCCCTGGGTAACCATGGCGGCGTCAAGGTGGCAGAATCCTCCCGTCCGGAGCTGGATCGCCGGGATTCCCCGGGCGGCGACCTTCTCAGCGTCTACCGTGGAATCGATATCCGCTTCGATAACGCCGAAGGATACCTTCCCCGCGAGGCCTTCAACGGTCCGGAGTATCAGACTGGTTTTTCCCGAGCCCGGCGATGACATGAGATTGAGGAGCATTGTGTGTGTTCCCCGGAGGCGTTCCCGAACCTCTCCGGCACGTTTGATATTGTCGGAGAGAATCTCCTCCTTTACTTCTATGAGTCTCACCTCTTCCACTACAGTACCTCCATGTTCTTGATGTAATATTCACGCCCCGAAATCAGCGTGCACCTATTTCCCTCGCAGGCCGGACAGATAAGGTGCTCCATCTTCTTTACGTCCGCTTCATATGACTCAGAACAGTCATTGCAACGGACGATGACGGGTGTCCGTTCGATTTTGAGCTTTGCCCCCTCAGCCAGAGTATCCTTACTCAGATAGTCAAAATAGCGCTGGATCCACTCGTCTTCAAGATCGCTCAGCTTACCGATTCTCAGATGCACCGCCATAACCTTGCGGACACTGTTTACCTGGGCGTGTCTCAGGACAACCTTCAGAATGCTCTCCGTGATGGACAGTTCGTGCATGGGGATATCCTTCCCTCACGCACGTGCTTTGAGGGCTGCGTAAACCTTTTCATGAGTGGGAACCGGCAGACCTCGTTTTTCCCCCTCATTGACGATGAATTCGATGAAAGTTCCTATCTCCGTTCGCTTTCCTTTCTCAAAATCCATCTGGTATGATGTCTTGGCCTCATAGGGGAAACCCCTGGATTTCTCTATGGTTGATTCCTTGATATCATCAGGAAAATTTATTCCGTATGCCTTGGCAAGGGCCAGCAGTTCATCGAGGAGG
>JAFGQD010000135.1 GCA_016935875.1 Deltaproteobacteria bacterium | reverse complement strand
TCAGGAGGTCTTCTTCTGTCTTGGCAAGTGATCCTATTTTTTCGCGATTCTTTTCAAGCTCCGCGGGAATGTAATCAGCGGATCGGCCCGTTACGGGTGTGTCGCCACCGCGGTAACCCTTCAGCACGATCTTGCTTACCTCCGGTTCAACAGGAACAGGTGTTTTCCCGTAGAGCCCGAAAACAAGGTCCTTAACCTGATTGCTTATTATCTTGTAGCGTCCCGAAAGAACGTTTAGAACCGCTTGAACGCCTACAATCTGAGAAGTAGGTGTCACCAATGGGGGCATCCCCAGTTCCCGGCGGACTTTTGGAATTTCTGCACACACTTCCGGAAGGCGGTCCAGGGCATGCGCCTCTTTCAGCTGATTTTTCAGATTTGAAATCATACCCCCCGGTATCTGATGTTTTAAGACCTCCACGTCGATGCCCGCAAATCTGTCTTCGACTATGAGTTCACGGTACTTCGGGAGCACACGCTCGAAATGTTCATCCACTTCTATTACTGATTTCAGGTCAAGTTCCGTATCTCGAGGGGTGTCCCCAAGGGCCACGATAAAAGGTTCAACAGCCGGTTGGGACGTTCCGTTTGCCAGGGGAGCAAGACACGTGTCAATGATATCTACACCGGCTTCGATCGCTTTCAGATAGGTGAGCGGCGCCATGCCGCTGGTACAATGGGTGTGCAGGTGAAGAGGAACTCGAATCTCCTGTTTAAGGGCAGCAATCAATGTGTATGCATCGTATGGAGCCATAAGACCGGCCATGTCTTTGATGCATATCGTATCGGCACCCATAGCCTCCAACTCTCTGCACTTCTTCAAATAGTACTTCAGGTTAAAAACATCTCCTCCCATGTAACGCTCCGTAAGCGAATAGCATATGGCCCCCTCAAAGATTTTGCCATTTGCTTTTATTCTTTCCACGACCGTTTCAAAATTTCGAAGGTCGTTGAGGGCGTCGAAGACGCGAAATACGTCGATACCGGCCTCGCAGGATTTATCCACAAAGGCCCGGGCGACATCATCGGGATAATTCCTGTACCCTACCAGGTTCTGTCCTCGCAGCAACATTGCAAGAGGCGTTTTCTTGATATACTTCTTTAATATTCTGGGCCGCTCCCATGGATCTTCCTTCAAAAACCGGTGCATCGTGTCAAAGGTGGCTCCGCCCCATACCTCTATCGCCCAGAAACCGATTGTATCCATCTTTTCCGCTATGGGGATCATATCCTCTGTTCGCATGCGGGTTGCCAGGAGTGACTGATGTCCATCTCTGAGAGTATTGTCCTGGATTAAAAGACGTTTTTTAGAAGTATATTCGGCAATGTTCATAGTTTTTGCTCCATTGTAAATGGTTCGTGCGTGTCATATCTCATTGAACCGACGGCGATTGAAATGAGAAGACTCATTTCTCGTCTCCTCTCCCCGTTAACCGTACTTCTTCCGGTTTTTCAGGCACCTCATAGAGTATGTCGTCAAAGGGGTGACGGTAAAGCGGCTGCATGAGTCTTTGCTGATCAAAGAAGTGTCCCATAAAACCCATTGTTCTCCCCAGTATGAAAAACCCGTTAAAGACTCCGATCTTAATCTCTTCATCGATCTGTTTCTCAGTAAAGCCCAAGTTCCTCATCATGTCGACGAAAAGAATGCCGATAAGACCGTCGATGTTCAAAATGAGATTGCCCCGCTTTCGAGTAGTTACATCCTGCACTTTCAGGGCGTAGTCCAGAAGCGGGTGCTCCCGAAAGTGTTTTTTTGCATAGCCGATCATCAACTCCACCCGCGCGTCAGGGTTTTCGATGCTGTGCGTCCGGTGGCCTATCCCCTGGATCGTGACATTATTTTTCCGCATATGATCGACGAATTCGCGGGGAGACATGCCGCTTCTGAGGCCAAAGGTAAAATGCTCGGCGGCACCGTTAAGAGCACCTCCAAATCGAGGTCCGATCGTTGCCAGCCCGGCAATGAGTGATTCGATAAGATTTTTCCCAGCTCGGGCTGTGACAATCGTATTATGGGCGCCCGCTACTGCCGGTCCGTGATCGGCTATGACCTGTAGCACGATTTCTATAAATTCCGTTACGTAGACCGGCATTTTCTTTTTGAACCACAACAGACCGATGACTCCTCCGATGCCATACTTTTCTTCAATGACTTTTGTGATGGGAACTCCGGCATAGCTGTGCTCTTCTCCTCGATCATCACAAATAGTCGAAACGAAGTTGGTGGAGCGACGCACCAGCCCTTCTGATACCGCCTGCTTGAAATCCATGGGGACCTTTCGGGGTTCTATCTCTGCAGCAGGTGTTATTTTGTTCTCTTTCTTGAGTTGGTCGAATGTCTCACGAATTTTGATATCGAAATCGTCAAAAGAATCAGGGACAATCAATCCTGCTTCTTTGAGCGCCCTGTTTTTTGCCTCCGCCGTTTCGAGGGCCGAATCGGCACGCGCACCCGCATGGCCGAACTGCACTCCTTTCGGCATCACTGTTGCCGAGGTGCCGGTTATCCATATGACGACAGGCTTGGAAAGCTTCTTGGATTTTACCGCCTCAGCGATCGTATATTCATCGATGCCGCCCACTTCGCCAAGGCACACCATCATCTTGATGTCCGGATTGGCCTCGTACCGGAGCAGATGATCCATTAAGGTGGAACCCGGAAACAGATCACCCCCAATCGCAACCCCCTCATAAACTCCGTCGGTGTTTCTTGCTATTATGTTGTAACATTCATTGCTCATGCCACCGGACTTGGAAACAAAGCCCACGGAACCCGGCCTGTACAGTTTGCATTCCGCTATGTTTTCAGGTGTTCCGGCGGCGTTTCCTATCTTAAACGCACCTGCTTTTATGCCGCCGACGGTTGCCGGCCCGATTATCCACTTGTTGTTCTTCTTTGCCAGGGCAGCCAGTATTCTCGCGTGACGTTCCGGAACACCTTCCGCGATTACCGTAACGGTGCGAATGGTATCGATATCCAGAGCTTCTCTGGTGGTATCGTATGCGGAGCGTTCGGAGGCAAAGTTTATCATAACATCGGCCTCGGGATGAGAGGCTGCAGCTTCTTTGATTGATTGATATCGCGGCAACATGATTTCCCGGGTCCCCCAGAAGACCTTTTCGAATCCGCCCCGCTCCGGAGTAATCATTCCGGCAACACTCGGTTCTTTTCTTCGACACATGTAATCGAAATCGAGCATCCGCTGTACGGCCACCCTCTGAGATCCGTACACAAAGGCCTTTGTGTCAACATCGAACAAGGTATATGACTCCATATCTATTCCCCCTCCAAGGCAAGCTTCACTACTCTGGTCATGTGCATTTCCGGACCATACACTTCCATGGGAATCCCAATTCGCTCACCAAGTCGTTTCATCAAGTCGAGACCGGTTTTGTAATTAGGTCCTCCGCGTCGGACAAAAATCTTTGTGTTTACTCGTTTCAGGGCGTCACCATATTTTTCAATGGCCTTTATTATCCCCGTAAAAGTAGCTGCCACGTCGGTGAAGTTGGCAATGCCGCCGCCGATGATGAGATACTTGTTTCTTCCGTGCTGATCCTTCTGACGGGTCATGAGTTGCAGTATCGTTCTTGTGTATTCGTATGTTTCTTCGGTCGACGGATTGCCCGAGTATTCACCGTAATTCGCAAGTTCCTCTGTGTATCCCAGATCAACAACCGTATCGGCATAAATAACACTTGCACCGCCACCGGCGACCATTAACCAGATGCGTCCTGCCGGGTTGAGTATATTGAATTTTAGACTTGCCCCTGTTTCGGCATCAATAGCTTTTATATGCTCCTCTTCCACACTTCTCGATGTCCCGAAGGCCGTGGGAAAATACAGACTCCCCCATTTGTCCATACACTGAAATACTGCGGCATCATCGACTCTGGCAACGCAGTCGAGAGGTACGACCTGATGGTCTTTGAGAGTAAAGGGGTTGAGTTCGAGGTATGTGAAATGATAATCGACAAAAAATTTATGCAGGTTCTTCATGAAGGCTGAAATCAAATTTTTATCAGTGAGATTTGCAATCGGTAGTTCGTCTTCGAGATGAAGATCATCCACGTCAGCCAATATGGGAACGCGAAATTCTTGTACTGTGTCCCATAATTCCTCGATGTCCACGCCTCCCTTTGGAGAAAAATGGATTACATCTCCTTCTCGTTCGGTGGTGATAGCCAGGTAATATTCTTCTGTATGAGGCGTGAACGGCTCCACCAGAAAATGTGTCAGAATACCTGTTATTGCATTGCCGTTCTGTATGATGGTCTCTTTTTGATCCCTTCGTTCCTCAATCCATTTTTTCGTGTCCTGCCAGTTCGCATCAAGGAGCAGCAGGTTGTTTTTCCCGCGTTTTCCGAATAGTTGATCCGGTTTTACTGCCAGGTTTGTTTCAGTAAGCCACGGAAAAGCATCGGGAAATGCGTCGAGATCGCTCTGAGGACTTACGAGTGCAAGCCTTGCCTCACAGGTAGCAGTGCTTCCGGCATAGCGGGACACTCCTGCTGTCAGCATACGCTTGGCGTCAAACTCACGAATTCCTCTTTGTGCCATGTGTGCCCTCCCTCATTATTTATGGTTTTTCTTATATCTACACCTTACACGTAAACACTTAACCGGAAATGAGTGGCCTGAAAAACTTTTGATTTGTGTGTTCGATTCTTATTCTGGTTCAAAGACACTTTTTGGTCTTTTAATCGTTTACACGTAACGTCGCTGTTGAGCCCCAAAAGTCAATCGGAGTCGACCTACCACAGGCAATAGACCGAAATTCCGCGATATGAATGTGTATGTACAGCACACCTTCGTCGGTCTATAAATATGAGTGCCTAAGCTATTGGAATTATCAGATGGTATTTGTAGTAAGGTTTTGAAATATAGCATTTAACCCCGCCGGGTCACAAAAAAACAGCCCTGCCTTTCTTTTCGAAAAACAGGGCTTCAGATGATCGGACCATAATCCCCACCTTGGGTACAGCCGTTCAATATATGCCATAATGTGTTCAAGATTCGATAGAACGTCATACACATTTAAACTCATTATATTGATATGTCAAGAAGTTTTGTAGAAATGATTTCCCCTTGATTCAGCCGTCAGTCGGGCCAAGCCATTTCCGGTTTTCCTACCCTTCCAGTCCCTCTATCAGGGCCATGACGTTGTGCCCCAGGACCCGGTGATTGTAGCCTCCCTCCAATATGGCGAAGCAGCCTCCGTCGCTTTTCCGGCTGGCGGTACGAACCATCCGTCCCATCTCCCGGTAATTATCTGTCGAGAGAACGCCGCCCCAATCTTCCCGGTGATTATCAAAACCGGCTGAAATACCGATGATATCGGCATCGTCAGGAAGCATCTCCTCTACATGTTTGAGATATTTGTTTGGATCGGAATCCGTTGGGTTGTATATGGTTACATAGTCGGAATTTCCCAGTATGTTTACGGTTCCATCACCGAAATGGAGGTCAAAATCCAGGATGAATGCCTTATGTATCCTGTTTTCTCTCTTCAATTTTGATATGGCAATAGCCATATTGTTAAAGAAACAAAAGCCCCATGAGCTGTTCGTGGATGCATGATGTCCCGGAGGTCTGATAAGGGCAAAGCAGGGTTCGACGAGTCCGTTGGAGGCTGCCTGGATGGCGCCCCCTGCCGCGAGGGCAGCAATATCGTAAAGTCCCTGCCTTCTCACATGTGCCACATGATTATCCGTGTGGCAGGCCAGAATATCCTCTTCATCGGCGGGAATCGCATCAATACATTCAACCCTGCCTTCTATCACGTCGAGAACGGCTTCGATCCTTCCATCGGCGGCGGCAGGATCGGAACAATAAGGCTCTATAAAATCTTCGTGATATATAACTTTCATATCTTTTCCCTCCTTATGATCGATCTTCCTTTAATAAAGTTCAAACCGTACGGCAAGGGAAAATTGCGGATTTCAGGAGGGCATAAAAAAAGCCGCCGGAGGTTTAACACCTTCCGACGGCTTTTTGTCAACAGGTACCGGCAGTGACTTACTTCTTGATCGTAATTTTTTTCACTGCACTTTCCTTGGATTTAGGGATGACCAGTTTGAGGATACCGTTCTTGAACGTTGCATCCACCTTATCGGCATCGACCGCGTCGGGGATTCTGAAGCTTCTTTGGAATGAACCATAGGTTCTCTCGATACGGTGATAGGTCTCACCCTTTTCCTCGGTTTCCTGCTTCTTCTCCCCCTTCACGCTCAGCATACCACCGGCAATGGTGATATCCAGATCCTTTTCATCTATTCCAGGCAACTCTGCGCTGACCATATATCCCTTCTCATTTTCAGAGATGTCGAAAGCAGGTGCCCAACTCTTCTCCCCGCGCAACGGCAGAAACTCGTCCTCGAAAAACCGGTCGAATAAATCCCTGGCGTTCTGCAGTGAAGCTGTCCTTGGAATCAAACTTAATACATCTTTCATGATATACACCCCCTTGTATATTGTTCTTCTTGGTTATAAATTAAGCACGCCCGGGTTTTTGTCAAATCAGGGAAGTTCATCTCGATACATCCTGATTTACGTAATGCATTAGACGTCTTATAGGAATATTTAATATTAGCGAAGCTTCCCTCAGTCGGCAAAATATGATATCTATGCTCAGTAGTTTCAGAACAGGCAATATGATTCGGGGGCGTGGGGTTCCCTGGTAATATATGGATATCCGATGAGATATAACATTTCCCCTTTTCAGGTAATTGATATAGTGAGAACATTACGACCGTAATGATTAACGAATCAAAAGGAGATGAAGATGTCTGAAAAGAACAATCAACCAAAACAGGTGCAGATTAATACCAGGGACGAAATGTCGAGAGGGCGGTACAGTAATAATATGCTTGTAACCCACAGCCCGGAAGAATTTGTCATCGACTGGCTCCTTAATTCTCCTGGGGGGACGCATTTGGTTTCACGGATCCTTGTCTCCCCCGGTCATATGAAGCGAATTGTGAGTGCATTGGTAGGCAATTTGAAGAAATACGAATCGAGGTTTGGAGAGATAAAAACCGTGGAATCCACTGAACAGAAATTTCATTAGCAGAGAAACAACATGTCACCCGTTCTCAGCGGGTGTCATTAATCCAAGATGGAGGTTACAACAATGAAACACAGAAAACTTCTTATGATTCCCGGGCCGATCGAGTTTACTCCCGAGGTAATGCGGGCGATGGGTATGCCGACAACGAGTCACGTGGCCCCCTCCTTTGTCGACTGCATGGGGCAGGCGCTCGAACGGATGCGCGAGGTGTTCCTCTCCCCCGCCGGACAGCCCTTCATCGTTGCCGGTTCCGGATCAATGGCGATGGATATGGCCGCATGCAACGTCATCGAACCGGGAGACAATGCCCTTGTGGTGAATACGGGATATTTCAGTGACCGCTTCGGCGCCATCCTGGAACGCTACGGGGCACGGGTCACACACGTGAAGGCGGCCATCGGAAACGCCCCCTCTCTGGACGAGGTTGAGGCCGAGATAAAGAAAGCCAACTATAAGGTGTTGACGGTAACACATGTCGATACCTCCACCGCCGTCCTCACCGATGTCAAAGGGCTAGCCGGGTTGTGCCGGAAGTACGGCATCCTGTGCATCGTGGACGGTGTCTGCTCCGTGGCCGGCGAAGAACTGCGTCAGGGAGAATGGGGTGTGGATATCGTACTCACCGCCTGCCAGAAGGCTATCGGCGTGCCGCCCGGACTGGCGCTTCTCGTGGCGAGTCCCAAAGCGATAGAGACATTCAAAAACCGCCGGACACCCGTCGGGAGCTACTATTCCGACTGGGCCAACTGGCTCCCCATCATGGAGTCGTACGAAAATCGCAAGGCCGCCTACTTCGGAACGCAGGCGGTCAACCTCGTATGGGCTCTTGATGTCAGTCTCGAACAGATCCTGGCCGAGGGGATGGACAAACGCTTCGCCCGCCACCGCCTCATGAGCGACGCCTTCAAGGCGGCTGTGACCGCCCTGGGCCTGAAACAGATCCCGGTGAGCGCCGACATGGCGGCCAACACCCTGACAGCCCCCTATTTCCCCGCAGGGGTGGACGGCAGCGTCCTCCCGCTGATCGGGGAGGTCGGCGTCATACTTGCGGGAGGTCTCCTTGCCGAAATCAAGGAGAAGTACTTCCGCGTGGGACACATGGGAGTCGTGAACGCTTCGGATATCCTCTCCACCGTGGGAGCGATAGAGGCGGGATTCGCAAAGGCGGGATACACCTTTGAGCATGGGGTGGGTCTTGCGGCAGCGCAGGCTGTCCTCCTCAAATAGAAAAATCGAGGCTTGTCGCGTGCAAAATGTGCAAGAGGGGAGGCTGCCGATTGCTGGGGGGTCTCCTCGTCTGTTATGAATACTTCAGTTAAAGAAAACAAAGGAGAAAACAGATGAATAAGACACATCTTTATGTGTTGTGGACTAACGATAATCCGGTTACGGCGGAAAAGATGGTTTTCATGTATACCATCAACTCTCTGATCCATAATTGGTGGGAAAAGGTCACCCTCATTATTTGGGGTGCAACTGCTCAACTGGTCAGTGAGGATGTCAATATGCAAGCGAAGATCAAGGAAGCTTTAGAACAAGGTATTCACGTAACCGCATGCAAAGCCTGTGCGGATCAGCTGGGAGTGACGGAAACGCTGGAAAAACTGGGTATCGAAGTCAAGTATTGGGGGATGCCGTTAACTGAGGTTTTAAAAAACAACGAGCACCTTCTCACAATATAGCGGTTCAGATATCTATCCGCTTGCACACTAAATTTTTGACAAGTGTATCAAAGATGTTATTTGCTGACGGCAGCAATCCATTTCAGGTATGCATCGCTGCCGTCAGTTATCGGGATCTGTATTATCTCCGGGACGTCATAACGGTGATTCTGTGAAATAAACTCTTCAATCTCATCATAATGAACAGATTTTGCCTTTATCAGCAGCAACTGTTCGTCATCTTTGTTGACCGCGCCGTCCCATTCGTAAAAGCTTGTAACTCCCATTATCTGCACACATGCCGCCAGCCGTGATTCAACCAATAAGCAGGCCAGTTTTTCCGCATCCTCTTTATTGGCACATGTAGCCAGTATGACGCAGTATTCTTTGGAGTCAGGCATTTTTTATTAACCGCAGCAGGTCCCTTCGCATCCACCGCCGGACAGGCTGGAGGTGATGGAAAACCCTGAGCCTCTGTCCGAAGTAATAAAATCTATGTTTATCGGTTTTGCCTGTTCAAACAACTGTTCTTCTATCAAGAATGTGATACCGTCTTCCTTAAAGATCTTATCGCCTTCTTTTGCCTCATCCAGAGACATTCCCAGTGAGGGTCCTGATCACCCGCCTGCGGAATACACCAGCCGAACAGGGATTTTCTCTTCCCTCGATTCGAGGGCCTTTTTGATCATTTCCTGTGCCTTTTCTGATACTGCAAACATTTTTCTTTCTCCTTTATAGTTTCAACTTCTGAGCGGATCTTTTCCTAAATTCCGTGTAGTATTCTTGTTGCAAATTCTATGCCCATCAACCTCCCGATGTATCCATCCTGTTTCTTTCAAACCTTTAAGATGCAGGGAAACGCTTGATTACGAAAGCTAAAGAACACCGACAATATAACCGCATATATGTGGTTATAATAAGTCCAACACTCCAGTATGTCAAATGGGTTTTTAGTCTATAGAACAGATATCCCGAATATCCACCCTGCCGTCGAGGGTTTCACGCACACTTTCTTTATCGGAAGTAAAGAATCGAATACAGACGCCGCAGTCGGAGCTGAGATGGCGCGGCACCGGTATTACCTTGTGGGGGATATCCGCTTTCTTGAAGAGTTTTTCTGCAAGGAGGGCTTCGCTCGTCGAGTCGAAGAGAACAACACAAAAGGGCTTCGTGTCCGTCATATCCTGACAACCCTCCCCGCGGACAGCATGGTTTCGGCAATGTCATACATGTTCGAGATGATACCGG
>JAFGQD010000134.1 GCA_016935875.1 Deltaproteobacteria bacterium | reverse complement strand
CCGCCCCCGATTGCCATGCCTCTGACCTTGGCGACAATCGGCTGCGGCATCTCGCGCATGGTCCTGATTGCCATGTGGAGTTTGAGCATGCCGTGTTGCCAGTAGGGTGCCGGCAGCCCGGCCGTGAAGAGCTCCATGGAAGATCCGGTGCTGAAGTTGCCGCCGGCCCCCTCGAGGATTACCACCTTAACCGAATAATCCTTTGCGATTTCGTTCAAGGCATCCTGGAGTTCACCGATCATGTCCAGATTCAGAGCATTCATCATCTCGGGCCGGTTCATCATTAAAGTACATATGTTTTCCTTCTTTGTTACGACGATCAAGTTGTCAGACATTTTTTCTCCTTTCGTATCATTCCACAAAGATCTTCTTTTCAGGTTGAACCATTCCCGCTGTGCGGTAATGGTGACTTCTTTCCGATGTCACCATCAGCGCTCACCGTTATAGAGGGCTTCATACTCCTGCTTAATCTTGTATTTCAGTACCTTGCCGACGGCCGAACGCGGCATCTCGTTTAAGAAGATTACTTTTTTGGGGACCTTAAAGCCCACCATCTTGCTTTTACACAGCGCAATCAATTCCTCTTCTGTGACGGTCTCACCCGGTTTGGGTGTTACAAAGGCTGTGATAGCCTCTATCCAGCGGTCGTGCGGCAACCCGATTACATGGACTTCCTGTACGCGCGGATCGAGATACAGTGTTTTTTCAACTTCGATCGAGGCTACATTCTCACCGCCGGTTTTGATCATATCCTTTTTGCGGTCCACGAAGTATACGTAATTATCCTCATCCAGATAACCCATATCCCCGCTGTGAAACCAGCCATATTGAAATGCTTTTTCGTTCTCTTCATCGTTTTTGTAATACCCTTTCATCATTGTCGGCGCCCGATATACAAACTCACCGATCTCGCCCGGGGGCAGAAGATTACCACTGTCGTCCATCACGCCTATTTCAACATGCACGGTAGAGTTTCCCAATGATTTCATCTTTGTAAGCTGATCTTCGGGTTTGAAGACAGTCACCGAAGGAGACATTTCCGTCTGGCCGAACATCAAACTCAAGTTGGGGCAGATCTTCTCCATGATATCTTTCACCAGATCTTCGGGCATCACTGCGGCTATGTAGGTGGCCATTCGCAGTGATGAAAGATCGTATTTCCCAAAATCCGGATGATCGAGCATCTGTCGATATAGCGGCGGCAGGAGAACGATTTGTGTGATTTGCTCTCTTTCAATGCTTTCCATTATCAGTTTCATATCCATCTGGGGCTGTATTACAATCGTACTTCCCACAAAAAGACCCGTGAGGCTGTATGCGCATGCCGCTATATGGAACAGGGGCATCACGGCAAGCGATTTGTCACGATATGTCGCAGGCAGGTCAATGAGCACACTGCTGACAACACAGAATATATTGAGGTGGGTAAGTTGAACTGCGCGGGGGAACCGTGTTGTGCCGCCGGTATATAGCATCAGCAGAACATCGTTATCATCGATGATGACTTCCGGTTCGTCTGAGGAGCCTTTTTCCAGGAATGTATTAAAATCTTCGAATTCGTCTGATGGCCGATTAAATGCGATACGGTATTTTACCGGTTCGAATTGCTCGAGGGCCTCTTTGAAAAATGGATACAGGAGGCCGTCAAAAATAAACACTTCCGCTTCGGCATTGTTGACGGAGAATGTCATTTCCTCTGTTTTGAAAAAGGGATTCAGCGGCAGGAATATCATGCCTGCCTTCGCGGTACCACAGAGGGCAACGAAAAATTCAAGACAATTCAGAGAGGTAAATGCGATCCTGGAACCCTTGGCAAGATTCATATCCAGCAGAGCATTGGCGAATTGATTCGCTCTCGCGTTTAATTGCTGGTACGTGATTCTTTGATCGCCGCAAACAATCGCCTCCTTTTTATGATATCTTCGAGTTGTTCTCCTGAGACAATCACCAAAAGCTATTCTGCGCATCAGATTTGTTGCTAAATCTTCATTCATGTTAAACCCTCCTTTTACAGTATAGTGTCATACGCTGATTCAATACGAGAAGAGCGTCGTGTCCGGCATTGTCCTCTCATAGTGAGCCTCTACTATCTAATCTACTGAAGGTAACAAAAGCACATAGTGCAGAACAGTTGTACATCTCATTGAGAGGTCAGACAGTATCCCGATAGAGATCGCCGTGGTTTTCCTGAAGCTTGTTCTTCAAAACCGTGTAAAGCGCGTTATATTCAGGGCCGATTCGCCGTTCACGGATCGACTTCCTGTTATGAAATTGAAAAATCTTGACATGATATACGTCAGATCATTGTCCCTCCTGCAATGACCTCACCAGATCCCCCTGTATCTGACGACAAGACAAATCAAAAAGAATGTTCTTTGAGAATGTCCCGTGAGGCGGATCAAAATATGCGATTGTGGATGGAAAAGATATTAAAGCGATGCTTTAAGCTTTAAGTTGTCATAATAAGCAATCCGGGGGAAAAGTCAAGCAGATAATGCCTGCCGGGGGGATTATGCATCTATGCAGACATACTAACTTCGAAGAGGCCCAACGTCTCTATATTACAAAGATATTAGAAAAGACTGGCGGATGAACAGGAGGTACTGCCGGTGCCGCCGCCCTGTAAGGAAGAAAAAGGTCGAGTCTGCATACAACAAGGCACAAAGGTGGACTCAAATGAATTCGTTAAAAACTTTCGCTAGAATATGGTAACGGCATCGTCATGATACCGTAATCACCATATGCCGTTTTTTCCCTTTTCTCAGGAGGATCTCCCCATCTTGATTAAGATGATTGATACTTATTTTCTCGTCAAATGTCTGGATCTGTTCCCCGTTCACATAAGCGCCGCCCTGCGAGATGACCCTCCGCGCTTCACTCTTGGTCGCACACAAATCAACAGCATAAAAAAGTTCGAAGGCGGGAATACCTTCTGCAATTTCTTCCCTCGTTTTTGCGACTACAGGCATCGAAGAGATGTCTCGAGATATATCAGTTCTGGGTATGGAGCTTGATGGGAACAGGTTGGAACGTACCGGTTTTAAGCCGAAAGTATTCACCGCTGCTCCCCAGGCGGCAACCGCCGCATCACGTCCATGGGTAATAGTTGTGGCCTCAAAAGCCAGAACCGCCTTTGCCATATTCAGCTCGGAATCCGAAAGCTTCCCCGCCTCCTGTACCTCTTCCATCGGCAGAAGGGTAAAGAGCGCAAGAAATTTCACCACATCCAAATCTTCCGTGTTTATCCAGTATTGGAAATAATCATAGGGTTTGGTAAGTCCGGCATCCAGCCAAACCGTTCCCTTCTCGGTCTTGCCCATCTTGTGTCCCTGGGCTGTGGTCAGAAGGGGAAAGGTCATGCCATAGGTCTTCTTCCCTTCGAGTCTCCGTGTAAGGTCAATCCCGGCCACAATATTGCCCCACTGGTCATTGCCCCCCATCTGGAGAATGCACCCATAATTCTTGCAGAGATAATAAAAGTCGTAGGATTGCAGAAGCATATAATTGAATTCTATGAAATTGAGCCCCTTCTCCAGACGCATCTTGCAACTCTCCGCGGTAAGCATCCGGTTGACGCTGAAACAGGATCCTACATCTCTCAGAAATTCCAAATAGTTGAGATTAGAAAGCCAGTCTGCGTTGTTCAACAGAAGAGCTCTGTCCTCCCCAAAATCCAAGTACTGTGAGAGCTGTTTTTTGATAGCCACCGCGTTCATGTCTATTTCATCACGTGTCATTATGCGGCGCATCTCAGTTTTGCCGCTCGGATCACCGATAAGGGCGGTGCCTCCGCCGACAAGAGCGATGGGTTTGTGGCCGCATTGCTGCATATGCATAAGAGACATTATCGGAACAAGGCTCCCGATGTGAAGACTCGCGGCTGTGGGATCAAAACCGATATAACAGGTGATATTTTCTCTTTCCAGGAGATCCCTTATGGGCTTCTCATCCGTTACCTGCTCTATAAAACCTCTCTCATGAAGTACGTCATATGCGCTTTTCCCGCCCATAAGTATCAACCTTCCATGGCAATGCTCAATCTCTCAATAGAAAGAGCCTTGCCCGTCCTGTTATCAATGTCAATCAATACACCCTGGAGCCGGACATCCCCTTTCGCGACATCGAACCTGTTGGGCAGCAAGGTGAGAAATCGTTCAAGTGCCACCTCTTTTCTTATACCCAGTACAGAATCAAAGGAACCCGTCATGCCGGCATCTGTTATGTACGCGGTTCCGAGGGGGAGCACTCTTTCGTCCGCCGTCTGCACATGGGTATGAGTGCCCACGACGGCGCTGACCCGTCCGTCCAGAAACCACCCCAGTGCCTCCTTTTCGGAGGTCGCTTCTGCGTGCATGTCAACAATGATGATATTCGTTTTATCCTTCAGCGCATCTATTTCTCTCTCTGCAACACGGAAGGGACAATCGAGGGGTTTCATAAAGACCCTCCCTTCAAGATTCAACACACCCAGAGATATCCCCAGCCTGGTTTCAAGCACCACACTTCCCTTACCTGCGGTTTTTTCCGGATAATTGGCCGGTCTTACAAGGGTCTCGTAGTCGTCAATAAAACTACTTATCTCTTTCTTATCCCATATATGGTTTCCGGAAGTCAGAATGTCTATTTCGTTGTGGTAGAGTTCATCAACGATCTTTCTGGTCACACCGAATCCCCCGGCCGCGTTCTCACAATTCGCGATAACGATGTCTACTCCATAGTTCCCCACTATGCCGGGGAGAAGGACTTTTACCGCTCTCCGCCCCGGGTTCCCCACGATGTCTCCGATAAAGAGTATCTTCACGCTTCAGATCTTTCCGTCCTATTTTGCAAAGTCGGATACACGCATCTCCCGTATGACCGTTACCTTTATCTGTCCGGGGTAGGTAAGCTCCGCTTCGACCTTTTTAACAATATCCTTGCAGAGCATCACGGCATCATCCTCAGACACCTTCTCATTTTCAACGAGGATACGTATCTCTCTCCCTGCCTGAATGGCATAGCATTTATCCACACCTTTGAAAGATGTCGCTATTCCCTCCAGTTCGGTCAACCGCTTTACGTATGTCGCCAGCATCTCCCTGCGGGCACCGGGTCTCGCGGCGGAAAGGGTGTCCGCAGCCTGTATCAGAACGCCCAGGACGGTATTGTTCCGTCCATCATCATGATGCTGCGCGATAGCCTGTACAATCCTTTCGGATTCACCGAATTTCCTGGCATACTCCGCTCCGATGACAGCATGTGGCCCTTCCACCTCATGGTCGATCGCCTTCCCTATATCGTGCAACAGTCCGGCCCTCTTGGCATCCTTTACGTTCACCTTAAGCTCGGCGGCCATCATCCCCGCAAGATACGAGACCTCCATGGAATG